>JAFTKF010000132.1 GCA_017453405.1 Clostridia bacterium | reverse complement strand
GAGTTGCCATTGCCCGCGCGATGATCAATCGTCCGCAGGTGCTGTTCTGCGATGAACCGACGGGCAATCTTGACAGAAAAAATGCCGATGAAGTTCTTGAACTGCTTCTCGAAACAAAAGCCTTGATCAGGCAAACCTTGATTATGGTCACTCATGATATGTCGATTGCCGACCGTGCTGACAAGATCTATATTATGGATGACGGCAAGCTGAATCTGTTTAAGGATAAGCAAGGTTTTTACCGCAACACCTATGAACTCGATATGAAGCGCGCCAAAGCGATGAATGAACACGTGATCGAGACCAATTGATCTCACAGACAGAACACCCCCGAACTTACGATCTCCTGATCGGATATCGCAGGTTCGGGGTAATTTTGCTATTGATGAATGATTGAGATAGCGCTCATTACTGCAAGTAATTGCACAAGTGAAAATCCCCACTCCTGTTTTTTCAGAGTGGGGATTTTGAGTGAAAGCGGATTAATTGACAAATGCTTTCCAAGTTGTGAGTTCAGACTTCTGAACACCGGAGAGTGTTGCGGTTGTTGCAAGGTTATTATTGAGCGTTTGATGCAGCATTCTGAGCTGTGTAGCAGTCAGCGCTGTTTCGGTATCTCTGCGGAGAGCATCTGCTTCGTAAAGTCCTTCGGGGAAGCAGTCCGCTTTGTAATAGTTGTTACCGAGGTTGCCTGCTTCACGGTCGGGATAATAGACATTGATCGGACCGACCTGACCTGCCTGCAATGTGCCAATGAAGAAGCATCCGACGATCGAGCCGCCGCCACCTTGATTGGATCCTGTGATACCGCCTGCGTGAGCCCCGCTGGAAATCGTACAGGAAGAACCGCAATTGACGATCGTGCCGCCTACACGGACCGAACGTGCGATACCTGCCGCAATTCCGTTATTGGCGATCGTACCCGTCGTGAATACGTTCATAACAGTACCGGTTACGTAAGGAAAGGGGCATCCGTCATTAGCGCTCTGGAGATTCAGATTGATCTTGTAGCCCGCACCGTTATAGATACCTGCGAAGGTATAACCGCCGCCAATACCTGTATAGAAGGTAACAGTGGACATATCGATATCGGCAGTTTGCTTGAGATACTTGCCGCTGAAATCGTTACCGTTCATCATAACCTGCGTGAAGTTGTAGAAATCTTCGGCGGTGTTGATCAGATAAGGAGAATCCTTAGTGCCCTTACCTTGGAGGTTCAGTTTAACTTCTTGCTTAATGAATTCCGAGGAATGATAGTAATTGTTGAGCCATACTGTGCGCTTTTCCATCCACTGTGCAAAATATTCGTAGTGTTCGTCGTAGGTCTGGAAGATGCGGATGTGTTCGAGCTCGCGGTTGATCTTATAACCGAGCTGCTTGTTACCGTGCTCGTCAGTGTATCCGAGGATGGTCCATTTTTCAAAGTTTCTGCAATATGCGTTATAAGCAGCTTTTGCCTGCGCGCGGATCGTATCGGGAACTTTAGCGATCTCGTCCTTGTAAAGCTCATCCCAACGCTCAAGGAACATTTCTTTGAACCAATTGTGCTTTAAGATGTTTTCAAACCAGTTGTTTTCGTAGCTGCCACGAAGACCTTCGTAGTTTTCTACGCCGACATCGGCATTGCCTGCGCACTGGTCAAAGTCCCATACAGGGCCGAAATACAGCTTGCCGTCAACTTCGGCAAACATATAGAAGTTATCGTGTCCGGTATCGAGATTCTTGAAGAACTCGTGTACGATCATAGTGTCGATGACCGAGTTGATATCGATCAGCTCGATAATATCTTCTTTTTCGCCGTACTTAATGGCATCCCAGCACTCGCCGATTCTGCCGCGGATATATTCCATTTGCTGGCGTTTTAATACATCAACGGTGGAAAGGTCGCTGACGATCTCATAGGGCTCGTTGTCGTAATAGAAGCTATTGTTATCAGCCTCGTTGAAGGCATAACCCGAGCGGTGTGCAAGAAACGCAACTTCTGCAGACGACTCGACATCTTCGGAAATGTTGATGCGGTTTTTGTTGACTTGTACTTGCTCGGTGAGCGTATATACGCCGATATATTCACCGTTGAGGAAAACATCGACGCTGGTTGCGGAGGGCTCCCAGACAATGCCTTCGAGCATTTTAGCGAAGTTCATTACCGTCTGGTTGCGGAGAAGGGACTGGTCGCAATGGTTGGCAATGAGAACCCAGGATTTTGCTTTGCCGTTACCCTGACCGAGAAGGTTCATTTTTTCGGAGAGCTTAATACGGTAGGGGCGTTTGTTATACAGCGGATCCTGATTGAAGGTGGATCCCCATGTGTAGTTACCTCTGCCGCGAATCTCCATCGTAAGATCTTCAAAATTGAAGCCTTCGGGTGCGTTATATACCGAGATCTTACCGGGAACATAATTGTATTTATCGGTAATATCAAGTCCCGAGTCGGTGCGAAGATCAAGAATCGGAAGCTCAAGGGCATCAAATTCAAAAATAGCAGTATAGGTGGTGTGAACACGGGGACAGTCTCCCGAACGGGTCTCTTCGGTCTTGCCGTCACTCCAGCCAACGAATTTATAACCAAGCTTAGCCTTGACGGTGACACCCTCGGTAGAGGAGATGCCGTAACGGACAGTTTCCTGTGTCTTGCCCATGATCGTGCCCATATCGGTATCGCTGATCTCATAGTTTACCTTGATATAAGCACCGCGCTGAGGCTCGGGCGTGGTATCTTCGGTGACAGGGGTGGTTTCAATCGGCTTTTTTTCTGTTGTCGCTGTCGGAGTAGACTCCGAAACGGGTTTTTTGGTGGTATTGTCAGGAGGCGTGTTGTCAGTAGCGTCGGGCTGTTTGGTCGTGACATCGGTAGGAGATGTAGTATCACTCACTTTGGGTGTTGTGGTATCATCGGTGGTAGGCGGTGTAGTCATCAGCGTGTCGGGTGCTGTTGTCTTTTCGGTAGTTGCCGAAGGGGTTGTGCAACCGATTGCTGTTACTGAAAAAACAACAAGAACCAACAAAACGATGGCAGAGAGTAAGAAGCGTTTCATAAAGAAACTCCTTTCGGAATATCTGCCGGACACAAACCGGCATTATAATATAGCTATTTTACACTATTTTGATAAAAAAGTCAAGTGCAGGCGTGGGATCGTCTATTTTTTTACTGTTCACAATTCACAAAAAATAATAAAAAACACGCCAGATTCTTGCCGGAATCGAGCGTGTTTTTGTGCGTTTTAACGAACTTTTTCAAAAAAGACAATTTCTGAGAACTGTACGTTTCCCGTCGTGCCCACAGTATCAAAAACGAGCTTATAATATTGATAGTCACCGGGGGCGTCTACCTCAAATGTGAAAGTTTTGAAATTTTCGGAAGTGAGCTCGGGCGCAATGACGTGATCGATCACGGTAAACGTATTACCGTCAAGGGATGCGTACAATGTCCATTCGCGTGCCAGGCGACCGGGGAAGGAGGCGGTATCGGAAGCATTTGTCAACTGATACGATTGGATATGGGTTACTGTCTTGGTAGCAAAGACGATGTCCGGTACAGGGTCGGGATCGGCAGGCGTAGCATTGTTTTCATACAGACGGATGTAGAACTTGGTGTCAAGCTTTCCGTCAAACATTTTTTCATAGCCTTCTTTTTCGCCCGATTTTGGTCCTTCCAGCAAAACAATATCCTCGTTATAGATTTTTCCCGTGTCAATTGCAGAGCCATAGAGCGAGAAGTTTTCAAGCTTTACACCGCTGACACAGTCGGAGAAAATCAGCTTGACATAACGTGCAGTGACAGCTTTTTCCAGTATAAAGTAGTAGGTTGTATTGGCAGAAAGTTCGCTGTCGTATGCCGCGCCGACTTGTTCCCAAGTGCTTTGATCATGCGACACAAACACTCTTGCATTATAAGGTAGCCTTGTGGAAGCGGTTTTGAAAGAAATTGCCTGCACGTTTGCAAGATCGCTGAAGGTGGCTGTGATTTCCCAGTAACCGTGCTTGGTGCCGTTAACGGTTGCTGTGGCAACGCTTTCATCATCCAAAAGAAGATGATCGATCGGGTCTTTCGCAGAACAAAGAAGACTGGATGACAGGGAAATGTCGCTTAGTTTTTCAGGAAGATCGGCGGGCTTATCTGTGGAAACCGTAGCTTGGTGCGCAATCAGTTTGCTGTCGTCCTTGGTAAAGCCGACGGTAGCGTTTGAGAGTGTAGCCTCGCAATAGATGCCGTAATGGTCGGAGATCGGATGATTATGCCAGGTCTTGCCTTCATACTCAAAGGTGAAGGTGTCGTCAACAACCGTATAATAGGATACGGTATAAGCGCCTTTTTTCAGGAAAATATAGTCGATCGGGGAGGATGTGGTATCGACTGCGGGCTTATCATTGTTCGATGCCTGACCGTTTTCCCAATTGACGGGATTCTGATAGCCGCTGAAGGATGCGCCTTGGACGCCGACAGTCTTAGCAAGATCCAGTGCATCATCCATATACGCAGTGACCGAGTTATAGGTGGTGGGAATATAATCGGGATTGGTTTTATCAAAGCGGACGCAGTTGAAGTCGCCCGTCAGCACAATACCGATATTACCGTGTTTTTCAAGGATCGCGCGGATATAGGTTTCGATGACCGAAACCGAATGCACCTGCGCTTCCACGCTGACATGATCCAGATGTGTGCCGAGGTGTGCATAAACCTCACCGGTTTCCTTGTTTTTCAGAACAACGTAGCTGCAAATACGTTTGCAAGCAGAATTCCATGCGTGGGTTCCTTTGGCGGCAGGTGTGTTAGACATCCAGAAGTTGCCCGAATCAATCAACTCGAATTTATCAGTACGGTAGAAAACAGGGCAGTGCTCGTTGCCGTTACCTGTTTGGGTCGGGCTGTCAACGCCGGAATCTCTGCCAAGACCGATATAATCGTAGCCGCGTTCCTTCATGGCATCGCGGAGATAGTTCATCCAGTTGTTGGTGGCTTCGTTAAAGCCAACCGAGTCAGGTTGATACTTGTCAATGACTTCCATCAAATGCGCACCGCGAACATCGGTGGACATACAGGGGTGGCTGGTGGTGTCATAGCGAAGATTGAAGGTGAGAAGCTTGATTGGTGTCCCGCTTGCGGCGGGCGTTTCGGTCGTGGTGGGGGGAGCGGAGGTTTCCACCACGGTGGAGGTCACCGTGGTGGTTGTGGTAGTCGGATCGGCGGTAGTGATGGCGGAATCACCGCCGCAAGCAGTCAATACGATGCAGAGAAGGGTGAGCAGTAAGACAATCGGTAAAAATTTTTTCATCATCATACACTCCTTGAAGATATCGGATTACTTTTTAAAGACCGAGAATTCATAAATTCTCGCGTGGGGATCGTAATCCTCTCCCTGCGAGGGCTTGGTGACAAAGAGACGAACGTAGCGTGCCTTGATGGGATCGATATCGCGAAGTGTGACATCATCGCGGTTACCCTTGACAGTGTCAGCGGCGATCCATTCGCCGTTTTCGTTTTGGTATTCCAGTGCGAAATCTTCGGTATTCCAACCGCTTCCTTCGATTTTACCCGAATGCTTCACGAGCCAACGGTCGATCGTTTCAACCTTTTCAAGGTCAATACTCATCCAAGCACCATTTTCTTCGACAAGTCCGCACCATTTTTCGGTGGGGATGCCGTTGACAGCGTGATCGGGTGTTTCGTCCTCGTTCTCACTGATGCTGGCATCGGTTGGCTTCATATAAGAAAT
>JAFTKF010000009.1 GCA_017453405.1 Clostridia bacterium | reverse complement strand
TGTGCCGTGATCCTGTTCGGCGTACTATGCGTGGCATTGGTGCTGAACCTTGAAGCTGTCGGCGGATTTTTCAGCGGCATTATCTCCAATATATTCACGCCGATCTTCCTCGGTGTGATCTTGGCGTATCTGCTCAATCCGATCTTGCGGATGTTTGAAGGGCTGTATGATAAATGGTCCAAAGGCAAATTGACAAAAAAAGGGCAGCGTGCGCTCGGTATTTTGTCCGCGTATCTTCTGTTTTTCGCCTTTTTGACCGTGTTTTTCATCATCCTGCTTCCCCAGCTCATTCAGAGTGTGGAGGATATGATCGATCAGGCGATCACCCTCTTCAACGATATGCCCCTCTTTTTGCAGGATCTGATCGACAGTAACGAGTCCTTTGCCGAATTCTACGAGACCCTGATGACCAATTTCAATATTCAGGGTATTCTTGACGAATTACAAACTTATCTCGGTACGATCCTGAAAAGCTCGCTGGATGTCGTGCTCGGTGTCTTCGGTTTTTTGAAAAACGCGCTTCTCGGTCTGTTCTTCTCAATCTACTTCCTTGCCTCCAAGGAATTTCTGATCGCACAGATCAAGCGTTTCTTCCTTGCCTTCGTCTCCTTCCGTCGCAACGTGACACTCGGTCATTTTATGACGACGGTCGATAAAAACTTCGGTCAGTTCATCCGCGGCAAGATCCTCGACTCCTGCATCGTGATGCTGATCGTCTATATCCTCCCCTGGATCTTTGGTATTCCCTACTATCCGATGATCGCACTGGTCATCGGTATCACCGACCTGATCCCCGTTTTCGGTCCTTTCCTCGGTGCCATCCCCAGTGCCGTGATCATTCTCATCGCGCCGGGCGGCGGCTTCCGTGCCACCTTGATCTTTGCCGCTATCATTCTTGTGGTACAGCAGATCGACGGCAACATCATTGCCCCCAAGATCCTCGGCGACCGTGTCGGTATGGGCGGTGTCTGGATCATGATCGCCGTAACCGCAATGGGTGCACTTTTCGGTGTCATCGGTATGTTCTTCGGTGTTCCGATCTTCGCCGTGATCTACACGCTTGTCGGGGAAGCCATTCACAAAAAGCTTGTCAAAAAAGGTCTTGCCGAACAGCTTGAAGCCGACGAACCGACCGAGCCGACCGAAGAGCCGCCGACACTGTTTGAGCGTCTGAAAAAGCTCTTCACCAAGAAGAAAGCTCTCGCTGCCGCAGGCTCGGGTGAAACACCCTCGACCCCTTCCGACACCACCCCCGACGATTCCGACGAATCCCTTGATAAGTAAGAAAAAACGCTGTGATGCCCCGTCGTCACAGCGTTTTTGATTGTTGGAATTCATTAACAATTTATGAATTTTCTGTGAAAAGTATTGACTTGACCGTAGAATTGTTATAGAATAAAACCAACGATTTTATCGTACAATTTAATATGAAATTGAGGGAGTAATTCCGCAGTTTGCGAGGTAAGTCAACAGCAAGGCAACAGCCTGGCTTGCCCATAAAGAATGAGACTCGACACAATGGTATTGTTGTCGGAGTCTTTTTTTACTGCATCAGGCAAACGATCCCCCTCAAGAAAGGAAACACTATGAAAGAGTATCTATCCTCACGCGATCAGGTGTTGGAGCAGGTGAAGTCCACGAATGTCGGTCTCACAAGCACAGAAGCTGCCGCGCGTCTTGAAACGCACGGCAAAAACAAGCTTGCCGAAGGCAAAAAGGAAAGCCTCATCGTCCGCTTTCTGAAGCAGCTCACCGACCCGATGACCATTATCCTGATCGTCGCCGCCGCCATTTCGGGCGCACTTTCTATTTACCATATGTCCAAGGGTGAATCGGGTGAGATCGCGGATGTCATTATCATTCTCGCCGTTGTTCTGATCAACGCCATTCTCGGCGTAGTACAGGAAAGCAAGGCAGAGCAAGCGATCGCCGCCCTGCAACAGATTGCCGCCGCAACCTCCAAGGTGTTGCGCGACGGTAAGCAGATCACCGTCCCCAGTGAAGACCTTGTTCCCGGCGACATTGTGATCCTGGAAGCAGGCGATGCCGTTCCTGCCGACTGCCGCATTCTCGAATGCGCCTCGATGAAGATCGAGGAAGCCGCCCTCACGGGTGAATCGGTTCCCGTTACCAAAACCGCCGACACCCTCTCACTCGGTGACAAAAAAGATATCCCCCTTGGCGACCGTAAGAATATGGTCTATATGGGTTCGACCGTTGTATACGGCAGAGGTACTGCTGTTGTCGTCAGCACGGGTATGGATACCGAAATGGGTAAGATCGCCGATGCGCTGACCAAGGCTGAGGAAGGCAAGACACCTCTTCAGCAGAAGCTCTCCCAGCTTTCGAAGATCCTCACCTACCTTGTTATCGGTATTTGTCTTGTTATTTTCGCCGTCGGCTTTATCAAGGACGGCTCGTTCTCCTTTGAAGGCGCGTTAGCTTCCTTTATGGTTGCAGTATCGCTTGCCGTTGCCGCCATTCCCGAAGGTCTTGCCACCGTTGTCACCATCGTGCTTTCGATCGGTGTTACCAATATGTCCAAGCGCAATGCCGTCATCCGTAAGCTGACCGCCGTGGAGACCCTCGGCTGTGCGCAGATCATCTGCTCGGATAAGACGGGTACACTCACCCAGAACAAAATGACGGTCGTTGACTACCGTTCCTCCGACGAAACGATGCTTGCCACCGCAATGGCGCTTTGCTCGGATGCCGAGCTTGGTGAGGACGGCGATGCGATCGGTGAGCCTACCGAATGCGCGCTCGTCAACTATGCCGCAAAGCTTGGTATGCCCAAGCCCGAACTGAAGCAGGCAAATCCCCGTATCGGCGAAGCTCCCTTCGACTCGATGCGTAAAATGATGACCACCGTTCACAAAACCGAAAACGGTATCATCCAATACACCAAGGGCGCTCCCGACGTGGTGCTTGACAGATGTACCGCCGTGTATGTTGACGGCAAGATCGTGCCGATGACCGACGCGATCAAGCAGTCGATTCTCGATGCCAACAAGGAAATGGCAGATAAGGCACTCCGCGTGCTGTGTGCCGCAATGCGTGCGCACGCCGAAGAACCCGCATCGTATGAGCCCGAGGATCTTGAAAAGAATCTTTGCTACGTTGGTCTTACGGGTATGATCGACCCCGTCCGCCCCGAAGTCAAAGCGGCAATCGAGCGCTGTAACGATGCAGGCATCCGTCCTGTTATGATCACGGGCGACCACATCGACACCGCTGTTGCCATTGCCCTTGAGCTTGGCATCATCACCGATAAGTCGCAGGCAATCACGGGCGCTCAGCTTGATGAGATCTCTGACGAACAGCTTGCCACCGACATCACCAAGTATTCGGTTTACGCACGCGTACAGCCCGAACACAAGGTCAGAATCGTCAAGGCTTGGAAAGCACAGGATAAGATCACCGCAATGACAGGCGACGGCGTCAACGACGCGCCTTCGATCAAAAATGCCGACATCGGTGTCGGTATGGGTATCACCGGTACGGATGTCACCAAAAATGTTGCCGATATGGTACTCACCGACGATAACTTTGCCACCATCATTTCGGCAGTGGAAGAAGGCAGACGCATTTACGACAATATCCGTAAATCGGTTCAGTTCCTTCTGTCCTCGAACCTCTCCGAGGTCGTTTCGATCTTTGTTGCCACCCTGATGGGCTTTACCATTCTGAAGCCCGTTCACCTGCTCTGGATCAACCTGATCACCGACTGTCTGCCCGCACTTGCCCTCGGTATGGAAAAAGCCGAGCCCGGCATTATGAAGCGCAAGCCCCGTGACAGCAAAGACGGTATCTTTGCGCAGGGTCTGCTTTGGGATGTTGTCTTCCAAGGTATCGTAGTCGGCATCATCACCCTTGCCGCTTATTTCATCGGCGATCATTTCGGCGGTGCTGAACACGGTATCACAATGGCATTCCTCGCCCTTTCGATGACCGAGATCTTCCACAGCTTCAATATGCGTTCGCGTGACGGCTCGATCTTCAAGCTGAAAACGCACAATGTCGTTCTGTGGGGCGCATTCATCGGCTCATTCATCCTGACCGCTCTCGTTACCGAAGTCGGCTTCATCGCCGATCTCTTCGGCTTCACACCCGTTGGTCTGAAGGAATACGGCATCGCACTTGCGCTTGCCATCTCGATCATCCCGATCGTTGAGATCGAAAAACTGATCGAAAACCTTTGGAGAAAGCATAAGGAAAACAAATAAGCATCAAAAAACTCGCCTCTTCGGCGAGTTTTTTTGATGCTTCAAATCGGCTTTTCGTATATCTCCGATCGGTATTCATAGGGCGTTTTTCCGTAATATTCCAAGAACGCGCGCCGAAAGGATTTCATACACTGAAAGCCCGACAGCAGAGAGATCTCATCAAGACTTTTGCGGCTTGTCGCAATCAGATGCCGCGCGTGACGGGCGCGCAGAAGATTGACATAGCGGTTAAAGCCGCACCCGATGCGATTGTTGAAAACCTTGGATAGATAGTCCTTGTGATAGCCGAAAT
>JAFTKF010000131.1 GCA_017453405.1 Clostridia bacterium | reverse complement strand
TATCGTTTAATTTTTGGATATCGTTATGAGAACCAGGTCCCATACTGGCAGCATACGCAATTCTCTTTCCTTCAAAAGGAAAATCCATAGGCGGTGGTGAGGGCGGTACAGTCCTTGAATGCGCCGTCGCCGATGCGGAGAACGCTTGCGGGAATGGTAACCGCGGTGAGTGTGGAACAATGACCAAATGCCTCACTGCCGATCTCTTTGACACCGTCGGGGATCGTCACAGCGCCGCCCGTGCCTTCATAGCGGATCAGAACACCGTTTTCCATAACAAAGTGATCTTCTTTTTTGGCAGCGGTTTTGGTGGTGCTTTTCTTGGTGGAGGCGGTTTTGGGAGTCGTTGGGGTGGTGATCGGTGTGCCGCCGTCGGTATAGATCAGCTTACTGGAAGCAAGAAAGCTCTTCTTGCTATCGGTGGCATAGGCGGTTTTCGAGGAAAGATACACGGTCTTGAGCTTATTGCATCCCGCGAATGCCCATTCGCCGACGGTTTTGACCGAAGCAGGCAAGGTGATCGTTGTCAATGCCTTGCAGTTACGGAAGGCTTCGGTGCTGATTTCGGTGAGTGTGGAGGGCAGACTGACCGATTCGAGCCTCTCGCAGTTCTTGAATGCCTCTCTGCCGATGGCGGTCACGCCCTCAGGGATGGTGATGCTCTTGAGTCCCGAATACGGGAAGGTATGACTGCTGATGAGCTTAATGCTTTCGGGAAGCTCGATCTCCGTGAGATTGGTGCATCCCGCAAACGCCCAGCTGCGGATCAGGGTGATGCCGTCGGGAACTCTCACGCGGCGCAGATTGACGTGATCCTTGAATGCCTCACTGCCGATGACGGTGACGCCGTCGGGTACGATGATGTTGGCGCTTTGGCTGTGGCAACGGCGAAGCTCGCCGTTTTCAATGGTGAATTCGTTCGTTTTCTGTGTGAGAAGAGCGGGCTCTTCGGATTTTTTCTTCAGTCCCGTGGTCATATCCACGACCGTATCGACATTACCCACCCCGCCCTTTTTGGGTGTTTTCTTGTTTTTGTCGCTCGTCACGATGCCGTCGGAGCTTGGCGTGGTCTTATCGGGAACCGTCTCGTTGGTATAACTGCTGTGACAGGGCAGCAAAAGATCGGTGCGGAAGAGCGCGCCGTAAAAGGCTTCGCTCGTCTCATAGCGGTGGTAAAAGAGTGCCTGCAGTAAGCCCACACGCATCCGCATACCGCCCGTCAGGGTAAGGTCTTCCAGATATACCGTCAGCGTGGGTATATCGAGATCGATGGCGTAGTTGATCTCCTGACGGCAGTTTTTCGAGGCGATCGATGCTTCTGACAAAAAGGCAATCACGCAAGCGGCGTGCTCCAGATGGGTGGCAATGTACTCGGGCCATTCGCTCCCTGCTTCGATGCCTGCATCGTACCACACGCGAAAGCCTGCGGCGGCGAGGGCTTCTATGATCGGCAGTACCCGATCGGTGTCTTTGTGTGCGTAGCTTACAAAAATATAGGGCTTGTTTCCTTCGTAGGCGGTCATGGTATCCTCCGGGCGGTAATATAGGATCAGTATACCAAAAATGGCGGTTTTTGTCAAGGTTTGCCGTGAAAATGACACATAAACACCGATCATTCCGCCCAAAAGAGCCAAAAAAGTGCAACTCTCGGATTCTGAGAGTTGCACTTTTCAAGCGTAAAAGCCGTTTTTTAATCGGATTTTTGTTTATTCAGGCTTTTTGTTGTTTTTGAAGAAGGGCTTTCTTCTGTCGCCGCGATTGCCGCGATCTTCGCCTTCGCCGCGGGGCTGTCTCGGAGGTCTGCCTGCTTCCTCATCGGAAAGCTTGGGAAGAAGCGCCTTAGCGGACAGGTTGTATCTGCCCTTTTCGTCAACGCCGAGGAATTTTACGGTCAGCATATCGCCTTCCTTGACAACATCCTCAACCTTTTCCACAAACTTGTTGGAAAGGTCCTTGATGTGGCACATACCTTCCTTGCCGGGAGCGAATTCCACAAATGCGCCGATCGGGATGATGCGGGTCACCTTACCGGTGTACACAGCGCCTTCCTCAGGCTCAAAGCAGATGGCGTCGATCATTGCCTTTGCGGCAAGACCGCCGTCGCGATTGACAGCCGCGATATAGATCGTGCCGTCGTCCTCGATGTCGATCTTAGCACCGGTGTCAGCGCAGATCTTCTGGATGACTTCGCCGCCCTTACCGATGACTTCGCGGATCTTGTCTGTCTTGATATGCATCGTGATCATCTTGGGTGCATATTCGTTGACATCTTCGCGAGGAGCGGGGATGGCTTTGAGGATAACCTCGTCAATGATATAATCTCTGCCCTTGTGGGTAACAGCAAGAGCTTCCTTGATGATTTCGGGAGTCAGACCGTCGATCTTCAGGTCCATCTGGATCGAGGTGATACCCTTGTGCGTACCGGCTACCTTGAAGTCCATATCGCCGTAAAAGTCTTCTACGCCCTGAATATCGATCATCGTCATCCAGCTACCGTCCTCTTCGGTGATCAGACCGCAGGAGATACCGGCAACGGGAGCGGAGATCGGAACACCTGCTGCCATCAGTGCGAGGGTCGAGCCGCAGACAGAAGCCTGCGAGGTCGAGCCGTTCGAGGAAACGACCTCGGACACGCAACGGATCGCATAGGGGAATTCTTCGATCGAGGGGAGTACGGGAATGAGCGAGCGTTCAGCCAGTGCGCCGTGACCGATCTCGCGTCTGCCGGGAGAACGGGTGCTCTTGGCTTCGCCGGTCGAGAAACCGGGCATATTATAGTGATGCATATAACGCTTGGATTCTTCTTCGTCGATGGTGTCGAGCATCTGAGCGTCCTTGATGGTGCCGAGGGTGGCACCCG
>JAFTKF010000130.1 GCA_017453405.1 Clostridia bacterium | reverse complement strand
TTGTTTATGTGACACCATATATCAGTTTATCAGAGCAAGCGAAAATCAAAGAGCTATTGAAATACGGATTATATGATGAATCGCTGTACCCGCCAATTGAAAATGTACCGTTAAGATTTGCTATTTCAAAGAGAAACGAATGGATGATGACAAATGCAGATCTTGTTGTCGTTTATGTCAATCAGCAGTATGGAGGTGCATATACATCCCTTCAAGTAGCAAGGCGCAAAAAAAAGAAAATCGTCAATATTTGCGATTTTCTGTAAATATCTGTATGACAACGGACGAAAAAAAGACAGAGAACCGAAATTCTCTGTCTTTTTGCTATGTATGTGGGGTATTGGGTGTTTGAGCGATTGCTCAGAGATTACCAAACCTCGTACCAGTTGACACCCTGCATATACTGAGATGCAGTTTCCTGTGTCAGCAGTACGCCGTTCACGGTAACATTGTGGATCATAACCTGACCAACAGTTGCGCCACCTGTCGTAACGATCAGCATTTCGCCTTCGTCAAGGGTGAAATCGCAATCATGCAGAATGATGGTGTTGTCCGCGGAAGCTGTAATCAGGTTGCCGTTTACGTCAGCGGTAACACCCTCAAGGGCAACGGTCTGATATGTTTCACCAAGGGTAATGGTTGCATCGCCGACCAGACTTTCGTTCTGGAAGAACATACCGTTGGTAAATTCTGTATCGAACAAATCGCCTTCATAGGTTTCGCGGTCGGTATTGTCAACGGTGGGATTCAGAATGATCTCAACGCCGTTGATGGTAACGGTGGGAACATTGCCGCCGCCGATGATGTCATTGGCGCTGTTGTCAAAGAAGACTTCTTCGCCGCCGTTCATCGTGCAGTTGGTGAAGTTTGCTGCCATGCCAGCTGCACCGACAAGCACAAGACGGTTGTTGAATTCGCAGTTTTCAAAGCTGATGGGGTTATAGGAAATAACGCCCTTGTAGCTCCAGATCGAAGCATCTGCCGGAACTTGGCTGAATACGGTGTTCTTGACAGTCGAGCTGGCAAAGCCTGCGCCGAGCTTAAAGAAACCGGTGGAGGTGAACTGACAGCCATCCATCAGGAAGGTCGAGCCTGCTGCAGCCTTGTCAATGTGGAAACGACCCTTGAATACGCAGTTCTTGAACGAGAGGTTAGCGGCAACCGACTGAGAAACTTCACCGACAGCGGAAAGGAAGGTGCAGTTTTCAAAGGTTGCGGTCTGAGTGTCCTTCATAGCAAAGTGTGTCTTGCCCGTGAAGGTGATGTTCTTGAAGGTGATGCTGCCCGAGTAAACACTGGTAAAGGTCGTGGTAGCGAAGCCGATACCGGTAACGGTCATACCGTCAAGGATAGCGAGGTTCTGAGGAAGATCAACCGTGCCCGAAAGCTTGATGGTGCCGTTTGCGCCTGCGGCGGCGATAGCGTCATCCCAGTTGTCATAGCCGGCATCGCCTACATAAAGCGTGCCCTTGCCATTGCCCTGGATTGCTTCAACGACAACGATAACGGTTGCAGTCTGTTCCTGATATTCGTTGCCTGCTTCTACAGGAAGTGCAATCGAAACGGGAATGTTCGCGCCGTCAACGGGGAGTTCATACCAAGCGGTGAGTGCGTCAACACCGGTCAGCTTGATGTCAGTGCCGTCTACGGTAACTGTCGAAACGAGACCGCCTGCAAGACCGCCTTCGGTGTAGGTTCTGATGCGGTAAGCAGTCTTGACGTTGCTGTTGTTGGCGATTGCAACATTGAAGGTTGCCTTATCACCGGGGGTGATATTCTCAAGAATGAGAGTCTGCTCTTCCGTGATGGTAGCAGTGCCGCCGTTTTCAAACGTGCCGCTTGCCTGCTCCACTTCCAGCGAATAGGTCTTAAGCTCGCTGATCGAAGCCACTACGTTAACCTTTGCAGAGTTAACGGCAATGTTGACCTTCGAGGTGCTGGTGAAGAGTGCGAGGGTGGATCCTGCGATCAAGCTAAGACAAAGCACGATCGACAGAATCGAGGAGAGAATAATTTTCTTCTTCATCTCTTTTCATCCTTTCTGAAATAGTTATATCGATACCGATACAGCTTTAGTATATCACACAAGGTAGTGTTTGTCAAGAAAAATATGGATTATTACACCCGCCCGGAAAAGTTTTTTACATTTTCAAAGGCGGGTGTGCGGCAAAATATTCAATTTGTGCTATACAAGGCAGGGATTTTACGATTGCGGTTCGGTGTGTGCAAGGAAAAAGGCGAGGATATCGGGGTAGGCAAGTGTGCCCTCGGCAAGGGCGAGGGTCAGGGTGACAAGCTCGTCATCGGTTGCTTTGACGGAAATTTGGTTCAGGTGCAGGGTGACGAGGGCGGCAAGAAGCCCGATACGCTTGTTGCCGTCGGCAAAGGGATGGTTTTTGGTGAGCGCGAAAAACAGTCTTGATGCCTTTTCGATGGCGGTGGGGTAAAGCTCTGTAGCGCCGAAGGCGGCATTGGGCGAAAAGGCGGCGGATTCCAGAAGTCCGCGGTCGCGCAGGCTGTTTTCGGTTTCGTTCTGCTCGGATACCAGCGTATGGAGGAGGATCAGCTCTTCGGGTGTCGGTAAGATCATTTGGCAAGCTCCTCAAACGCTTTCGCGTATTTTACAAGCAGATCCTTGCCGAGCATGGCGATGACCGCTTGCCGAAGCTCGCCGTTGTCCTCTTCCTGCTGCAGCTTTTCAATCAAAGCGGTAAGATCGTGATTCATAGCTTACACATCCCATTTGTTTCCTTTGACATCGGTGCCCGCGATCGTCACACTGCCGTCCTTGCGCAGGGTAGTATTCACACCCTTGACATAGTCGCACAGTACGGTTTTTTTCGCGATAGATCTGACTGAGCACCCGTCGGTCAACTACCGTTTCTCCGCCATCCTGCCTGATCTCATACCGCACGGTTGCTAAAAACTGAGAATAGGGGATGGGGTCAACGTCCTCGATCATTTCCAGCACGATCGTATCCTGTAGACCCGAAAAGGAATAGTGCCGTCCTTGCGAAAAAAAGCTGAGATAGGATTCGCAGTATCGATTAAGAGGTCTGTCGACAAGACAGCGTTCGGTACATTCGTCAATCGAACATTCATAGATGCTGTATCCCGGGTCGATAACCCGAAAGCGGAGATAGTAGGCACAGCGGTTAAGGTATCCCGGCAGCGAGCCCTTTGGCTCAATGACTGCTTCGGGAAGGATCTCGCGCATATCGTTGTAGATATCATCGCTTTTTTTATTCATAATATTGTAGTGCTGATAGCGATTGAGGATCATTTTCATACCGGCGCTCAGCGTGCAGTTTTCAAGCTGAATCGTCAGGATCTCTTTGTTACAGCTATGCGCAAACTGCAGCTCGTCGCGGCAATAACGGCTATTGACATAGTGATCGCTGATCATCGCGATCACCAAGGACGAGCGTTCGATCTTTTGCGCGATCTCTTCGGTATAGTCGTTTGCGGGGTGTAAGCCTTCGTCAAACCAAAGGCGCGTTCCCAGCTTGGCAAGGACTTCAAGAATCGGTTTGACAGTAGGGGTATCCTTATGCGCATAGCTGACAAAGGCATAGGTTTCAACGCCTGAATAAACGGTCATAAAAATTACTATGGCTTTCGTTTGCGAAAGCCTTCCTTTCATGGAAAATCGGGGTAGGTTTTGCGTAGCAAAATCGTTGTTGTAAGACAACGAAAGCCACACCTCCTTAAAACGATACCTTGACCTTGACACCTCGGGTGGAGGAGGGGAAGGTGATGAGAGTGGTTCGGGTGGATGCGTCGTAGGTGAAGCTAACGGGGAGCGTTTCTTTGCCCACGGTTGCCGTGATGGCTTTGACGGGGCGTTTGGTATAGATACGGGCGACCGCCTGCATCGGCTCAGGGCCTTTGACGGTGAAGGCAAAGGTTCTTTGTGAAAGCTTCACAGCTTCCACTCTGCCTGAGATCGCGAGAATGTCGGCGGCTTCCTCAATCGGCAGTGTTTTGAGGTTGTAATACAGCTTGACCGCGCCGCTTGTCAGTACGGGATCGCGGCAGACATCAAGCGTGTGGCTGAAAAGATCCACATAGTCGCCCGAGAGGGTATAGCTGTCGGTGTCGCCCTCGTCCATGACGGCGGCAACGGTATAGTGTCCGCGGTCCATCACAAGATGGCTGTGCGCGTGGATCGTGCCGATGGCGTTCTCGACCGCACGAAGATAGGAATCCGTTTCGGCAGGATATTCGGCAAGTGCCTTGGGATGACGGCAAAGGTAGGTGAGGCTTCCTTTGCCGACGGGGTAAGTGCCGTCGGTGAGTGCGGTGTTCAGCCCCAGCTCGAAGAAAAGATGCTCGGCGGGGTTTTGGTAAGTCAGCCCCTCGCGATTCCAGAAGGCGCGGATCTTGTGGAAATCGTCACTGCCGTCTCCGACATAGATCAGTCTGCCGCCGTTCTTCACCCACGTGGCAAGCGCGGTGTTGATATCGGGGGAGGAGGGCTTCATCAATTCATACGACAAAACCAGCGTTTTGTGGCAGTCGAGATAGGAGGCAAAGCGGCGGATATTGTCAAGCTGTACCGGTCTTACGCAGACACCCTTTTTGAGAAGGGGCAGGGCAAGTCCGTAAAAGGCGGAAAAGGTGATGGTGTCGTTTTCGCGCTGTTCGGCGGAATCATCGGGATAATGGCGCTGGAACATTGCCGAGTCGGCAAGAAGAACGCCGATCTCGTCGGTCGTATCGCGGAAGGCGGCTTGCTCTTCCATATCACGCAGGGTGTGCATC
>JAFTKF010000129.1 GCA_017453405.1 Clostridia bacterium | reverse complement strand
CGTGCCCACGTTTTCACTGAGAAGGTTCGGATATTTATAGAGATAGTAAAGACCCGAATAGATATTGTCGATCTCTTCTTCTCTTGCGCCCTTGATATCGGTGATGTGCGAGAAGATCTCATCCCAGAGATCGGCGGCTTCCTCGGCAACGGTATCAAAATCCTTGCCAAGAAGCTCGAGTTCATAGTTTTTCTTTGCCTGCGCGTGATCGATATACGAGGTCGCAAACTGCATATTGACTTCGTCTGCCTCAAAGACCGCAATACCGCCGCGACCGATGGTCTTAGTCGCTACGGGAACGGAATCGAACTTACCGTAAACATACAGTCTGCCCGAGCCGTTGCTTCTGTGGTCGGAATAGGCAACGAACGAACCGTCAGCACCAAAGGCAATCGCGCCGTCGGCAACCTGATTGTCGAAGATCACGCTGTGATACTTCGCATTCTTGCCGTAGGTGAAGCGAACCGCAACACCGTGCATGGTGGGGGTCATTTCCAGCTTCGAATCGGCGGCATCCACACCGTCTTCCCCGAAGGTTACGCCGTAATAGTGCGCAAGACCCACTTCGTTCTTGTGGCTGAACTTATTGCGAAGGCGCTTCGTGTCAACGCTGTCGGTTTCGGCATTCTTCGAGGTGTTGATCATAAACTGCCACGAGCCGCGCTCACCGATCCAGATCGAAGGCTCGTGAGAAACGGTCATTGCCAGAAGGTTGTCGGAAAGCCACGCATAATGCTTGGAATGCTCGGGAATGTTGACAGGCGCATACATCGCAAAGCCCTGCGGTACAGTCACTGCAGGCGTCGTAAGACCGTGCGAAAATGCGGGGGTGTCGTTTGTGCCGCGGAAAATGGTGGCACGGTGGCAGGGACGGCTCTTTACCGTTGCCTTTTTGTCGACCAGCGAAATATCGTCAAAATAGGTGACAAATTCGCGCTTGCCGTCCTTCATTTCATATTCCAGAACGATCTTGTCAACAACCTTGCCGGCATAGGCGGCAAGGGAGGTGTAGAGCTGATTCCACTGATGGGTATACAGCGTGCGGCTCTTGCCCTGTGCAATGGGCGTCAGTGCGTTGCCGTTCTGATCCACAAGCTGCGCGCGCGTACCGTCGGTGAAATACACACCAAGCGCAAAATACATCTGGCTGTAGTCAAAGTCATAATGCTCGCCCGAAAAATAGGGGAAAATGTGATAGGTGAAGACCGTATCCTCGCTGACGGGAACGTTCAGGCTGTCAAACAGCGTCACGTTTGCCTTGCCGATCAACGAATGACCCTCTACGCAAAGGGTGTGCGCACCCGAAATACCGGTGTGGGGTCTGCCGATCCACACTTCTTCGGGACCGTCCTTCACCGTCAAGGTCATCGCATTGGTTGCGAGATTCTGAAAGTCTCCGTCAAAGGAGGAGGCAAACAGCACCTTTTCGGGAAAGCTCTCGGGTAAGTAAGTTTTTTTCATTGTAATCAACCGATTCCTTTCGTTCGTTTGGCATACCGTCTCGGCACGCCGTCTTTACATCAGTTATCGCTATTATAGCAAAAAATAATAGGAAAATCAACTGATTTTCCTATTTTATATAAAAAAACTTCTGAAAATTTTCTATATTGGCAGGATTTTTTTCTTTTTTCCGAGAATGTCTTGTCAAAGATCGAAAAATATGCTATGATAAGAAAAAATCGCGCCAAAGGAGCACCGTATGAAACTGACCGACATCGGCACTGTCAAAGCCCTGATGGGAGAAAATGCCTTTAAAAAACAGTTCGGACAAAATTTTCTGATCAGCGAACAAGTCCCCCGCCGTATTGCCGAATCGGGTGCTGCCAAAGGTACGCTGGAGATCGGACCGGGCATCGGCACACTGACACGTGAGCTGTGCGAACGCGCAGAGAAGGTCGTCGCAGTCGAGATCGATACCTCCCTTCTCCCGATTTTGGAAACAACACTTGCCGATTTTGACAATGTCAAGGTCATTCATAACGATATTATGAAGGTCGATATTCCCGCACTGCTTGAAGAAGAATTCGCGGGCTTTGATGAAGTCGCCGTCTGCGCCAACCTTCCCTATTATATCACATCCCCCGTCTTAATGAAGCTGCTGGAGTCAAAAGCCCCCTTCAAAAGCATCACCGTTATGGTGCAAAAAGAGGTGGCAACCCGTCTTACGGCATCCGCGGGAAGCGAGACCTACGGCGCGCTCACCGCATCGGTGTCCTATTATGCCTCGGTCAAAAAGCTGTTCGATGTCCCTGCAGGCTGCTTTATGCCAAAGCCCAAGGTCGATTCCGCCGTCGTCAAGCTCTCGCTCTACGAAAAGCCCCCCGTCGATTGCAAGGAATCTACCCTTTTCAAGGTCATCAAAGGTGCCTTCGCGCAACGCCGCAAGACCCTCGTCAATTCCCTCTCGACCGTCATCAGCCATATTCCCAAATCCACCCTCGCCGCCATCATCGTATCCTGCGGCTACCCCGAAACCACCCGCGGCGAAACCCTAGACATAAACGCCTTCGCCAAAATTGCCAACGCCATTGATGCCTATCAAGCATAAAAATCCCTCGGTCACTCTGCCCCACAAAGCAAAGTCACCGAGGGTTTCTTATTGAATTCAGCCACGATATCCCCAAACCACAGGGCGGCGGTCGGGATTCCAGTTTACATTCCAGCCATCAGGCTTTCTTTTGGCTTGGCAATAGATGGATAAGTGTTATTTCTTTTTGCGTTTAGCGGCAATGAGGGCGCAAATGAAGCCGATCGCGGCGCCGCCTGCGGCGATCAAAACGCATTGAAGGATAAGTTCCGGGGACATCGTTGACTCCTTTCTTCGGGTTTTCGATGAATGAACATCCGTTTTACAGAATATGCACCTTATCGTAGACAATGGTATGCTTATCGCCGATCGCGCAGTCATCGTGAAAATGACCGCAGTAGTGGTGGGTGAACTTGGTTTCGTACATGACCCATTCCAGAAAGCCGCACAGCTCGGCGTCATCGGGATAGGGCGTTCTGCCGTAGCGGAAGATCATTTCGCGCGGCAGGGTGTGGGTGATGATATAATCGACGGTATTGCCGTGTTTTTTCAGATTTTCCGTAGCATTTTGGAAATCCCTTGCGGTCGGAAGCTCTTCCTTGAACCACGTACCCTCTTCCAGCACAAGGGCAAGGCGCGGACTGTCATAGCCACAATCCGCAAGATACACCTGCATTTCGTCATAAAAGCCGTGAAGCGCTGTTCTGACCTCCTTGCGGTATGCCTCCCCCACGGTTGCGGCAATCATTTTGGCAAGCGACTGCCGCACGGCGTCTTGATCCTGCGCCAACACCGCCGAAAGACTGCCGTAAATACGGGGCAAAAGCGCCGAAAGGTGCTTGCTGAGACTTTTGCCGATCGTCTCAATGAGACGGTAGCAAGCCTCACGGCGGATCTCGATGGGATACGGTGCGATCCGCTTTTGATAATCATACGCATCGCGGCGGGTAAGGAGCATCGTGCGTTTTTCGGTATCGATCGCCAGAAAACGCGTGGCATACCGCATCGGATTGATGCCGCGATCGGTCGATGCAGCGCCCCCGAAGGCAAAAATCCGTTTTTCGCCCGCACTTGTCGGGACGGTATAGACCTCGCCCGACACAGCGGCATAGAGATTCTTGCGGATTTCTCTCACCCTGCCGCCGCAAAACGCGGCAAGCGGATAGGAGGCAATCGCGGGATAGTGCTCGTGATTGCCGGGAACGAACAAAATCGTACATTCCCATTCCCGTGTCAGGTAATCGAGAAATTGATCCTCGCGATAGGTATTCCGCATCACAAAGCCGAAATCGCCTGCCACCAGAAGGAGATCCTCCTTGGTCAGGTGATGGCTTTGGAGAATTCGGCACAGTTTGTCGCAGTCTCCGTGCAGATCCCCCACGACGAGAATTCTTTGAAACAGCATGGGAGTCATCAGGCGAGAACCTTACCTTTCGTGCCGCGCTTGCCCGTCGATGCGATCTCATAGGTCACACCGTCAAACTCAAAGCGCTGATCCGACAAGGTCGCATAGGTCACACAGTCGTCTCCATCAAATTTCATACCGATCACACCGAGCGCCGTGCGCTTGGAAAGAGAAATACTGTTCACATCAAACGAGACCGCGTGACGGTCGCGCGAAACAAGATAGGCGTATTTCTGCTCGACAAGCAGTGCCTTGACCAGAAGATCCCCTTGTGCAAGCTTGATCTCTACCGTCTTTCTCTGCGAGAAGAAGTCGGAGAGTGCCACACGCTTGACATAGCCCCTCTCGCTGACAAGAAGCAACGTGCGCTTTTCGTGAAGATCGGACTGAATCGACACCACTTTTTCATTCAGAGTCAGGGCACTGACCTTTTCCAGCGGCACGCCCTTTTCATTGTATTTGCCCATCGGCACTGCCATCACCTTGACCTGATGACATTTGCCCTCGGCGGTAAAGAGGAACAGCCTGCCCGTATTCTTCACTTCAAGACAGTATGTGTAATCCTTCGGGATATTGCGGTAATTGCGGTTATAGGTAGGCTCGTCAAACAGCTTGATATAGCCAAGCTTATCCACTACCGCATACACCGTTTCCTCGCGGAATTCGGGCTTTTTGATCTCGATCGGCGCGCCGTCCGTGATCACGGTGCGGCGGGGCTTCCGGTACTTTTCCTTGATGGCAAGAAGCTCGGATTTCATTTTGTGATTCATACGGGTCTTACTGCCAAGCAGGGCGGTATAGGCATCGATGTTCTTCTGCGCGCGGTCAAGCTCTTTCAGAAGAAGCTCCATCTCCAGCCCGATCAGCTTTTGCAGCTTCATATCGAGGATCGCATCTGCCTGAAGCTCGGTAAAAGCAAATTTCGAAGCGATCTTCTCTGCCGTCTTGGTCTTGAAGCGAATGCCCTCGGTGACACCCTTCATCAGGCATTTCTTTGCCATTGCCACCACAGTCGAGCCGCGCAGGACTTCAATGATCGCGTCAATACAGTCCACTGCCGTCACAAGACCCGATTTGATCTCGTGCGTGCGCTTTTCGCGCTCTAAGAGCGTTTTATATTTTCTCGTCATCGTCTCGCGGTAGAACTCAAGGTATTCCGACAAAATGCGGTGAAGCGACATCTGATAGGGCATACCGCCCGACAACAGCATCGCGTTATAGCCGAAGGTATCCTCCAGCTTGGCTTTTTTATACAGAATGTTGATGTACTGCTCCACATCGGTCTCGCGCTTGACCTCAATGACAATGCGAATGCCATCCTTGCCCGACAGATTCTTGATGTCGACAATATCCTGCAGTTCTTTCTTTCTGGCAAGATCGGCAACGGTATCCATAAACTTGTCGATCGCACCGATCATCGGCTGGGGGATCTCGCTGACAACGATCAGCTGTCTGCCCTTTTCACCCTTTTCAACCGTGACCTTGGCACGAATGCGGATCTTGCCCACGCCGCTTTCATAGATCGCGGGCAGCTCGCTTTTGTTGACGACAATACCGCCCGTGGCAAAATCAGGGCCTTTGATATAGTCAAAGAGTGCCTCGGGCTTCATTTTGGGCTTTTCCAGCAGTGCCACCGCTGCGTCGATCACTTCCCCGAGGTTGTGTGTCGGGATCTTACTCGACATACCGACCGCAATACCGTCCGTACCGGTCAGAAGAATATGCGGCACTGTCGCAGGCAGAACCACGGGTTCTTTTTCCTTGTTATCGAAGTTGGGCATAAAGTCCACAACCTCTTTGTCGAGATCCGAAAGCAGAATCTCTTCGGTGATCTCGGAAAGGCGCACCTCGGTATAACGCGAGGCGGCGGCATCGTCTCCTTCGACCGAGCCGAAGTTTCCGTGCCCGTCCACCAAGGGGTGCAGATAGCAGAAGTCCTGCGCCATATGCACCATCGCATCGTAGATCGAGGAATCACCGTGGGGGTGATATTTACCCATCGTTTCACCCACAACTCTCGCGGATTTTTTATAGTCGCCGCTGTGCGAAAGTCCCAAGGACTTCATCGCCCACAAAATACGGCGGTGTACCGGCTTCAAACCGTCCCTGACGTCGGGAAGCGCGCGGTCGGTAATAACACTGACCGCGTAATCAAGGTAAGAAGAGGATAACTCGTCACAGTAGTCGGTGGTGATAATATCTTCTTCAAACACTTCGGTTTCTTCGATTGTATTTTTCTTTTTTGCCATCCTCTTTCACCTCACACATCAAGATTTGCCTTGTCGGCATTGCTCATAATATACTGTCTTCGCGGCACGACCTCTTCGCCCATCAGAATGGCGGTCATACGGTTGGCATCCACAATGTCATCCATCGTGATCTGCTTCAGCTTGCGCGTTCTGGGGTCCATCGTGGTCTCCCAAAGCTGTTCGGCGTCCATTT
>JAFTKF010000128.1 GCA_017453405.1 Clostridia bacterium | reverse complement strand
GCTTGGGATCGCTGGTATGCCAGTTGAGCGCTTCACAGCCATATTCCGAGCAACCGATCGGAATGGTGGGATGCATCGCGTGGAATTTGTCAAACCACGGACCGTTCATCGTCGTATCGCCGCCGTACCAGCCGAAATAGTGGTTATAGGAAACCACATCGGGGATCAGAAGATAGGGATCGTCCATCTTACACATCGAAACCGCGGCAATCGTGGTCAGACGGGTCTTATCCATTTCGTGCACCATATCGTTGAGCAAACGGTGGTTTTCCAGAAGATCGTCATCCGAGCCTGCGATCGAGATCTCGTTCGAAAGACCCCATACCACAATCGAGGGATGGTTATAATTCTGGGTTACCAGTTCTTTCATCTGGCTGATGGTATTCTCACGGCCGCCCGGCATATGTCTTGAAATATAGGGAATCTCTGCCCAGATCACAATACCGTTTTCTTCACAGAGATCGTAAAAATACTGATCGTGCTGATAGTGCGCCAAGCGAATGGTGGTCGCGCCGACCTCCATAATCAACGCAATATCCTCTTCGTGATGCTCGGGAAGCAGGGCGTTGCCCACGCCGAGTCTGTCCTGATGACGGGATACGCCGCGAAGCGGATATTCCTCGCCGTTCAGAATAAATCCATGATCAGGATCGATCTTGAAGGTACGGCAGCCGAAGCGCGTGCAAACGCTGTCGATGACTTCGCCGTCTACCTTTAGTTCGGCTTCACAGCAGTAAAGATAGGGGTCGCGGCGACCGTGCCAAAGGTGTACATCGGGTATCGAAAGCGTGACTTTGGTCTCTTTGCTTTCGAGCGTTGCCACCACCGCTTCGTCCTTATCGTAAACGGTATAGACAACCGTTGCATCCGTGCGGGGGGCTGTGACAAAGACCTCAACCTCCACACTAGCAACCTTGTCTTCTACCGTCGGAGTGACCTTAATGCCGGGTCCGCCGTAATAATCCAGGTCAAAATGCGTTTCACTGACACAAATCAGATTGACATTCCGATAAAGACCGCCGTAGAAGGTAAAGTCTGCCATCTGCGGATATACGGTTTCGTTGGGGCTGTTGTCCACCACGATCGCCAGCGCACAGGTATCGGCAAGCTGTGCCGTCAGATCCACACGCCAGGTGGAATAACCACCATCGTGATGCGCAAGCTTTTCGCCGTTAGCATAGACATCTGCCGAGGAGTTTGCGCCCCGCAGCTCCAGATAATAGCGATCTGCCGCAGGAAGGGAGGATCTTGTCAGGGTCTTTGTATACAGGCAAGAGCCGCGGAAATAGTCGTTTCCGCCGTCGTGACCGTCAATCGCGTTCCATGTATGGGGAAGATTCACGCTCTCCCCTTCTTGTTTGGTAATATCGGCGGTATCTTTGAGGAATTGCCAGCCTTGATTCAAACTTACAACTGTTCTCATCACTTGTGATCCTTTCTGTTTTGAAATGGTATTTGGCAAAAAGGCGTCCGACTGTCTGAAACGGTCGGACGCCGATGGAGTCGTAGCTTATGCGGGGATGTTGCCGTCTTCCACAGCGGCAGGAGCAGTATGGCCAAGCTCTTCGTTCATCTTGGCAACCGTTTTCTTGTCAAGATTGTAGATCAGGGCAAGACCGACAAACTGCAGAACGGCACTGAAGAGGTAAAGACCTGCAACCAGCCAGCACATATTCTTGGCAGTTTCCATCGACTGACCGATGGTGCCGAGCTTTTCGTTGTAGCCGAGCGCTGCCATAACGAGAAGTACGACAGAGGGGCCGACACCCTGTGCCAGCTTACGGAAGAAGGAGTGGAGCGAATAGACCGTGCCCTCTTCACGCGTACCGAATTTCCATTCGTTGTAATCGATTGCGTCGCCCATCATTGCCCAGGATACGCAGGTGTAAACACCCATACCGATACCGAAGAAGACAAGACCGAGCATATAGACCGGCAGTGCTACCGATTCGGGTACCATCGGGAAGACAAGCATAATAAGACCGCCGAAAAGCGAGATCAGCGTACCGACAACAGAAGCTTCCTTCTTGCCGAACTTGCCGACGATCTTTTTGATAAAGGGCATAAAGAGGAACATCGGAAGGAAACCAATGATCTGTACAAGACCCGAAAGGGATGCCTTACCGAAATATGTAGCAAACATAATGGTGTTTGCGGTGGTAGCAGACTGCATACCGAGGAACATACCCATAGCGGCAACGGTAGCGCCGACTGCGGGACGGTTCTTGATGAATTTACCGAAGGACTTGAAAATGTTGACCTTTTCGGCATTTTCGTTGGTCTTTACGGTGTTTTCGTCAACGCGGATGGTGATCTTTTTGATCATAAACATAAAGGCAATAAAGCCAAGGACGCCCATGATCAGTGCCGCCCAGAAGACTCTTTCGCCAAGCAGGATCTCTACCTGCTTACCGGTTGCGGGATTGAGCACGGCATCACCGATCTCATAAGGAACTTTGGTGATGGGATCGTAAAGATAGTCACTTGCCGCAAAGCCATCGGGAGCGTCAATGCGGTTCAGAAAATCGGTCGTGCCGTCAAAGGTGACCTTCTGCCAGATGAGCATCGGAAGGATGATACCGGGCACCATACCGCCCACCATCGAACCGATGGAGCGCCATGTGGACAATTCTGCCTGCTCGATCTTGTCCGAAGTAACGAGGTTCAGCATCGAGCCGTAAGGCACGTTGGCAACCGTATAGCAAGCATCCCAGACGATGTATCCGAGAACGAACAGTACTGCCTTCAGCCAGGTTGCGGCGTTGGGAAGGGGAATGAAAACGAGCGCACCTGCCACAAGCAGACCGCAAGCACCCACAAAGATGTAGGTTTTGAATTTGCCCATTTTGTACTTTCTTCTGTCTGCGTCGATCATCGAACCGATCAGGGGGTCGTTTACGGCATCCCAGATCTGCACGAGAAGCAGAAGGATCGAAAGCAGTCCGGTTTCCAGCATCATAAAGACGAGCCAGAAGGTCTGAACGGTTCCCTTGAGCGCAAAGCTCATATTACAGCCGAAGTCACCCGCTGCATATGCTACCTTGTCAAGTAACCCAAACTTTCTGCGACCGGAGGCATCAAGCTGTGTTTCTTTTTTCATAGTCACTTTCCTCTTTCTTGTTTTTGTTCAATTGTCTCATCGGGTATACGGTCAGTATACCACTACCATAAGTATAAAGCATTTTCTTGTTTTCTGTGAGTATTTTTTTCATATATTTTTGTACATTTTTCATTTATCCAATAAAAAACTGTTGTAATTATGCAAAAACTATGGTATAATTAAGTCAAAGGTTGGGAATATTGCACATTTTTCCATTACTATGACCGTGTGAAGAACGCTAAAACCTCTGCTTTTTCACGCAAATTCCCAAAAGAGGTCATGCAAGAGAGGGAGAAATGATGGGCTTTGGAAATGAGCTTTCGCTGATGATGGATACCTTTCATAAGTGCCACGTGCCGATCGTCAAGGTCTTGGGGTCTATGCCGCTCTCTTCTCTGATTCCTTCGGGGCTTTCGCCTTTTTTTGCCACCGCGTGCGCAAGCTACCCGACGGTTGACGCTTACCTTGGCAAGCTTTCTCCCTATACGCTTTACCGCAAACAGGATAGCTTTTCGTTTTCCTATCGCTATCTGCTTCTCCCTGCAAGCGACTCGATTCTTTTCATCGGCCCATTTTTATCACAGCCGATGACTGCGGACACCCTCAACGCCATTGCCGTTACCCTTGGCGTAAACGGACACAATCTTCGCTATCTTGAGGAGATCCTGTCAGCGATTCCGATTCTTGAAAGCAACGATCCTCTGCTTTTGCTGCTCGATTCCTTTTGTGAAAGAAGCTTTCAGAGCAAAGCCTTTGCCATCAGCGATGTCTGTATGGAAGAAAGCATCTCCCTCGCCGACCCCCTTGCCTATCGGGAGGCATTTGACGATACCCTCGTCAATATGAAGGCAATGGAACGGCGATACCGCTTTGAAAACGAACTGATCGAAGCGGTCGCACAAGGCCAGTTGCATAAGGAATCCCTCTTTACCCCCGCACTGTCCACACAGTATTTCGAACAGCGCACGCGAGATCCCTTGCGGAACGCCCAGAACTACTGCATCATTATGAACACCCTTCTCAGAAAAGCCGCCGAGCGCGGAAACGTGCATCCCTTGCACCTCAACGCCACTTCGTCGCAGTTTGCCAAAAAGATCGAACAGCTTCACCGCCTCGGCGATGCCCTCGCCCTGATGCGCGAAATGTTTCTTTCTTACTGCCGACTGGTACGGCAAAACGCCGCCAAGGCGTATTCGCGCGTGGTCAAGGAAGCGATCCTTTTGATCGAAGCCGAGCTGTCAGCACCCTTGACGCTGAAAACGCTCGCCGCAAAGCTTTCCGTAAGCTCGGGCTATCTGTCAACGGTTTTCAAAAAAGAAAGCGGGCGCACGCTGTCGGAATACATCCGTGAAAAACGCATTGCCTACGCCGCGTATCTTTTACGCACTACCTCCTTGCAGGTACAGACGGTCGCCGCACACTGCGGCATTTTGGATGTGCAATATTTTTCCAAGCTTTTTAAAAAAGAAATGGGGAAGACGCCGCGGGAATACCGCGAGACTGCCGCAAGGACAGTATGAGCTTCGCCGCGTCTCTCCGTAAGTCCAAAACAGGAGACGTCATTATGGCATATTACCTCATCGACTACGAAAACCTCAAAACCATCGAGGGCTTCAGCACCCTCACCGAAGAAGATACCGTCATCTTCTTCTACACCAAAAACGCAAACTCCATTACCTTTGATCTGCACCGTGAGATCCTCTCTTCCCGTGCCAAGATCGAATACGCCTCGGTTGCTCCCGGGAAAAACGCGCTCGATTTCCAGCTTTCCTCCTACCTCGGTTATCTGATCGCGCAGTATCCCGACAAGACCTTTGTGATCCTTTCCAAGGATCTGGGCTTTTCCACCCTCGTGTACTTCTGGCGTCAGGTCGTTCCGGGCACCGAGATCTACCGCGAGGATCGCATCCGTGAACGCCGTCAGGCGCTCGTCAAAGCCCCCGATTCCAAGGAAGCCGAAGCGCTTCCCGCACCGCAGACACCTGCCCTTGCCCCCACAGCTGTCACACCTCTGCCGCCTCCTGCCGACAAAGAGGAGCATTTGACAAAAGAAGTCGGCGACACGAAAGAAATCGGCAAAATGAAAGAACTCGGTGACACGAAAGAAGTTTCTGATACCGTTCCGACAGAACCTTCACCGACAGTGCCGATCGAAGAGGCAAAAGAAGCACCCAAAGCACCCATCGAAGAGATGGTAACACCGCTTGATCCCGTATCCGATACCCCGCTTGATCCAAGCGTGACGGTCCTTAAAGAAAGCGCAAAAACGCCCACCGAAGAAGCGAAAGAGACGCTTTTTGAGGAAGCACCCCTTTCCCCACAGTCCGTGCCTTCTTCCGCACCGAGTGTGATCACGGTGGAAATTCCCGAGGAGGAGCTGCCCAAGCCTGCCGCAAAAGCCAAGACCCGCACGGCAAAGCCCAAGACCCCCAAAGCCCCCAAGGCAGAAAAAAAGCCGAAGGCAGCCGAGCCAAAGGATGCCGCCGATGCGGACGAGGTCAGACAGCGTTTGAAAAGCGAGCTTTCGCTGACGGATGACGAGATCAGCCACGTCTTCTCGATCATCGATCAGTACAAGAGCAAAACCTCGATCAACAACAATCTGTCCAAGCATTTCAAGGACAGCGAAAAGGTCGGCAAAATGCTCAAGCTGGCAAAGACCCTTCTCAAAGACAAAACATAAAAATGACTGCGACTGCCAAGCGTGATGTTCTTATCGGAAAACGCCCAAATCCGTTTTTCCATATGGCACAGATTGGCGACACAAAACAAAATCATTAGCCCCGACAGATTTTCAAAGTCTGTCGGGGCTAATTGATGAAAACCAATATCGCCGCTTTCGCCTTTGTATTACAAACGCATCGGGCAATACCCTCAAAGCCACACGTACCCAAGG
>JAFTKF010000127.1 GCA_017453405.1 Clostridia bacterium | reverse complement strand
TTCGTCACACCGAAAAACACATTGTCGATGACTACGACTTTATCGCCCCCCTTCTTCCCGAGAAGATTACCTTTGTTACCACGCAGGAGCTTGAAGACCGTTGGCCAAACGCAACCGGCAAAGAACGCGAATACAATATCGTCAAGGAGTGCGGCGCTGTCTTTATTATGAAAATCGGCGGTGCACTGAAAAGCGGGAAACCCCACGACGGACGTGCTCCCGACTATGACGATTGGGAACTCAATGGTGATATTGTCGTCTATTATCCCGTTTTGGACTGTCCGTTTGAAATTTCCTCTATGGGAATCCGTGTCGACCGCGAAGCCTTGGAAAAACAGCTGAAGATCCGCGGATGTGAAGACCGCCTCGCCTTGCCCTATCACCAAGCCCTCATCAATGGCGAGCTCCCCTACACCATCGGCGGCGGTATCGGTCAATCCCGTATTTGTATGTTTTTCCTTCGAAAAGCACACATCGGCGAAGTGCAATCCTCTTACTGGCCGGAAGAAGATGTAACTCTCTGCCGAGAAAACGGCATTATTCTCCTCTGAAAACAAAACCTACATAAAAAAGCTGTTTTGTCACATCGGGCAAAACAGCTTTTTATTTTTTGTGAATACTGACAAATCTGACATCATGTCTGATCGGTATCGTCGGGATCGGTCGTATCTTTGCCATCCGTAGGCTCTTGCGAGGATACATCGGCAGGCACAACAGAATCCTGAGACGAAGGCGATGTTTCTATCGGTTGTACAGGTGTACCATCATTATCCGTCATCGGCTTGCGGTAGACCCAGCCAAAACGGGGATCAAATACCCAACCGGCATCTGACGGCGTTCCGTTTTCATCCAAAGGGTTCGGGTTGTCGATCGGTTGAGAGGCATTTTGAGGCGGATAGCCGTAAGACGGCGATTGATATCCGTACATCGGTGGGTAATAGCCACCCTGCGACATATTGTATCCGTTTTGCGGAGGATAGTATCCGCCCTGCGGCATATTGTATCCGTTTTGCGGAGGATAGTATCCACCTTGCGGCGTATTGTATCCGTTTTGCGGAGGATAATACCCATTTTGCGGTGCATACCACGGCTGCGGCGGATAATAGTATCCGGGTTGCGTGCCATACGGATATCCCGACATAGCCGGTGTTTGGGTGCTTCGTGTCTTAACAAAAAGCCACCAGAATACAAGCGGTCCGCCCGCAAGGGACAAAAGCAGAAGAAGCACGGTACCAACATTCAGTGCCGTTTCAGCGCCGGATCCTTCCTGAATGATTTCCCCAAGATAACTGAAGCCCAAGCCAATCGTATTAAAGACAGCGTGACCGATCAGCGAGGGAAAAATAGAATCGGTTCGAACAAATAAAAAGCCGAATACAAAGCCAAGCGCCGCGGCATAAATGATCTGTAAAAAATTCCCGTGAACAACACCGAATATCACCGATGTAATCGCTACAGCAAGCATCGGGTGCATCGATTTTCTCATATTGGTAAGCGCCATATTGCGATAGATCAGTTCTTCTACAAGCGGCGCACCGACCGAAACCATAAGAATTTGCGAAACCCAATTGATTTCGGTTGTACTCGACATAGATTCGTTATAGCTTTCAAGAAGCTCAGGAAAAACAGCTCCTACAATTGACATAAAACCGATAACCCAAAAATACAGGAAAAAGGCAAGCAGCGCACTCATTCCCGCAACAGAAGGTTTGATCTTCTTTAGCGAAAAATACGAGGATACAGAAGGCTTTGGCTCGCTTTTTGATACTGCGCGAATAATCACATAGATCAGGATCACGACAAAAATTGTCAAAAACTGTGTCAGGAGCGTAATTGTGTCGATATTCTGGTATAATAACTCATACGCACGCTCCTGAATCGAACCTTGACCGACAGCCCCCAATTCGTTTTTGGCTCGGACGGCAAATATCACCGAAGCAACGATCTGAATCACAAACATCAATAATAAATGCAGTGCCATATACCCCAGCCCGATCAGAACTGCAGGCACTTTGCTTTTAATAACAGGTTCTGTCGCCGGCACCGGAGAATAATTCGGATTTTGATTCATAGACTCACTTCTTTCTTTCAAACATCAGATTCAAAGAGCGGTAATATGCTCTGTCGATACTGTCAATTTGCTCACGTGTAAAACGGATTGCCCAATTATTTTTATCTACACCGGGCGTATTCATTCGGGTATCGCGACCGTAAGCGAGAATATCCTGAAGCGGAAAGATCACAAGATTCGCCGACGAACGCATCAGGCATTTCACGATCGGCAAAACCGCCTCCTGCCACTTCTCTTCCGAAACGCCTACATAGTCAAGCATCATCTTCTTTTTATCCAGTTCAAGCTCCCACAAATAGCCCAATAAGGTGTTGTTATCGTGCGTTCCCGAATACGCAACACAGTTGGGAATGTAGGCGTGCGGGCGGTGATAGCAATCATCACTGTCAAATCCAAACTGGAATACGCGCATACCGGGAAATCCGGAAGCCTCCACCAACTGTCTGACATCGTCATCAATATCTCCAAGGTCTTCCGCAATGATCATACCGCCTTTTGCTGCTTCCTTCAGTACCTCAATAAACGCAAGACCGGGACCTTTCATCCATGTTCCGTTTTTGGCATTCTCCGCATCCGCTTCCACGGCATAGTAGGCAGAAAACGCTCGAAAATGATCAATACGGACACCGTCAAACAGCATCCTCGTATGTGCCATTCTGGTTTTCCACCAGGAATAGCCGTCGCGCTTCATATAGTTCCAGTCGTACAGAGGATTTCCCCAAAGTTGACCCTCGGGTGCAAAATAATCGGGAGGAACACCTGCCACAAGTGTCGGGTTGTTTCGTTCATCAAGCAAAAAATTCTCGCGATTGGCATACACATCCGCCGAATCAATATCCACATAGATCGGCATATCCCCGATGATCCGAATACCGTTTTCATTGGCATATGTTCTGAGCGCCTTCCACTGCGAAAAGAAGGTATACTGAATAAACTTATGCATAAAGAGCGTATCGTCACAAATCGTACACTCAGGGGAAAATTCCCACCAAGGCCTATCCTGATTCACCGCTTTCAATGCCATAAAATGACAGTAATCATCAAGCATCGGGTTTGCTTGCACAAACACTTCGATCTCTTCGCGGTTGCTGACCCGTCGGGAGGCATTCATAAACAGTGCGTCTCTTTGTTTCAAAGCCTTGAAATCACAGAGATACGGCGTCTTTTGTCGCTGTGAATCCAGTTCTTCCCGGGTCAGAAGACCCGAGCGGTACAGCGCGTCGAGATCAATAAAATTGGAATTACCGGCAAACGCCGAAACACTTTTATACGGTGATCCGCAGGGATCAGGCGGACAAAACGGCAATACCTGCCAATAACCAAAGCCCGCTTCCTTTAAAAAGTCAACAAAATCCCTTGCCTCTTTACCAAAACTGCCACAGCCATATTCATTCGGCAAGGAGGATATATGAAATAAAATTCCGCTTTCACGGTTCATTTGAATCACCCACTTTATTCCTCATTGAGGATCAGCTGCTCAGCCTCCAGCTCATCGATCAAAGTCAGAAGCTTTGCAAGCGACCACGTATTATTGACGGTGTTACGAAAGGCAGCCGCGCCGCGAATCCCCTTGACATACCACGCAAGATGTTTTCTGGCTTCTCTGACACCGATCTCCTCGCCTTTGTCCATACACAGCAATTGAACGTGCTCTCTTGCCATAGATAGTAGTTCTACAGAAGACGGTTTTTGATAATCAACACCATTAAACGCCGCAAGGATCTCACGAAACAGCATCGGATTTCCCTCCGCACCGCGAGCAATCATCAATCCGTCGCACGCAGTTTCTTTTTTCACACGGCACGCCACCTCTGCCGATGTAATATCGCCGTTGGCAATCACGGGAATTTTCAGAACATCCTTGACGCGCGCAATTGTTTCATAATCCACCCCAGGGCGGTATAACTGTTCACGTGTCCTGCCGTGAACCGTCAGTGCGGCACATCCCGCTTCCTCGGCAGCAAGTGCTACCTCGCAAGCGTTGACAGAAGCACTGTCCCATCCGATACGAATTTTCACCGTCACAGGAAGCGATGTCGCTTGAACGGTTGCCTTTACGATATCATACACCTTCTCGGGTGTTTTCAGAAGAGCCGAGCCTTCTCCGTTTGTCACGAACTTTTTCACAGGACATCACATATTAATGTCAACAGCAGACGGAACAGCTTCACTGATACAGCCGCGATATGTTCCCTTTTCCAGAAGCTCCGCCGCTTCCGCCATTATCTCAGGTTCAGAACCAAAGATCTGAATTGCCATCGGAAGCTCGTCGGCACGAATTCTGGCAAGACGCGCCGTCTTCAGGTCACGATAATGGATCGCTTTGGCAGATACCATTTCCGATACTGTGTATTCCGCTCCGCAGCGAATACACATTTTACGAAAAGCATAATCGGTAACACCTGCCATTGGGGCGAGCATGATCCCGTGTTTTAATGTCACAGATCCAATCGAAAAAGCCATACGACCTCAAATATACAAAAAATTGACCGAACGTGTAAGCCGGGTTCTGTACCGCTTGCGCGGCTGCTATCATCTATCTTGGCGTTACGTTGCCGTAACGCTCTGTGCCACCAACGAAATTCTGTCGGGCAAACATCGCTTTCGCGCTTTCGCAGGTGTTGCTTCGAATAGGGTTTACATGGCACCTCACGTTACCGCAAGGTCGGTGAGCTCTTACCTCGCCTTTCCATCCTTACCTGACAAGCAGGCGGTTTATTTCTGTTGCACTTTCCCGGAGGTCACCCTCGGCGGACGTTATCCGTTATCCTTGCCCTATGAAGCCCGGACTTTCCTCACGGTAATACCTTTCGGCGTGATACCGCGCGATAGCACAGTTCGGTCATCTTTATTATAACAAATCTATCATTTTTTGTCAAGAAAAATGAGAAAAAAGCATAAAGAAAAGCGGCAAAGCACCTGAATCGGGCTTTGCCGTCTTTCTCATTTTCGCTTTCTCTTACGGAGCAGCCGAAAAGAAGCAACCAAAATTGAAATGATCAGTCCTGACCAAAACAAAACATCCACGATCGTTGAGATGTTCAGTACCAAGGGTCGAATAAAAACCGTAAACGGATTGTGTGCCATCATCACAAAAAGCACAAAAATCGTAATCACCCAGAAAAGCGCAAGAGCAAGATATCCCTGATACGGTGTTCTGAGAAAACACAGTGTGCTTCCTGCCAAAAGATACAGCGACAGTATAAACAGCACCGCCCCCGTCGTCTCTGAAAATAAGATTCCCAGAATCATCGACACAAGGCCAATTCCTAAAAGGATACACCCCACCGTCCTTTTTGTGAAACGCTCGTTATTCTGTGCGTTTGTTTTTTCATTCGTTCCTGTGGCA
>JAFTKF010000126.1 GCA_017453405.1 Clostridia bacterium | reverse complement strand
TTCTTGTTCTTCTTCTGTGTACCTACAATGATCTTCATTGTGGCATCTTCGATATCGTTCATACCGATCAGCGTTTTTCCGCGTCTTGCAGCAAGAAGGGCAGCTTCATTCAGAAGGTTGGCAAGATCTGCACCGGTAAAGCCAATCGTGGTTCTGGCAACCTGTTTCAGATCCACATCTTTTTCAAAGGGCTTACCCTTGGCGTGTACCTGAAGGATCTCTTCGCGTCCCTTAATATCGGGGCGGTGTACCGTGATCTGACGGTCAAAGCGTCCGGGACGAAGAAGGGCGGGGTCGAGAATATCAGGGCGGTTGGTTGCCGCAATGACGATGACACCTTCATTTCCTGCAAAGCCGTCCATTTCGACAAGGAGCTGGTTGAGTGTTTGTTCACGTTCGTCGTGACCGCCACCGAGACCGGCACCGCGCTGGCGACCGACTGCATCAATTTCATCGATAAAAATGATGCTGGCAGGGGCGCTTCTGGCTTTGTCGAACAAGTCACGCACACGCGAGGCACCGACACCGACATACATTTCCACGAAATCGGAACCCGAAATCGAGAAGAATGGAACACCTGCTTCGCCTGCGACTGCCTTGGCGAGGAGCGTTTTACCTGTACCGGGAGGTCCCATCAGAAGGACACCGTGCGGAATCTTAGCACCAAGCTTGGTATAATAACCGGGGTTTTTCAAGAATTGAACGATTTCCTCAAGCTCTTCTTTTTCTTCGTCTGCGCCCGCAACATCGGAGAAGAGAACACGGCGTTTGCCGTCGGCAACGACAGCCTTGGCTTTGGTTTTGCTGAATGCAGCAGCTTTACCGTTGGTGGATTTTACGAAATACACGTAAATACCGACGATCAGAACAACGAGGAATAAAAAGGGCATCAGGCTGACCCACCACGGAATGGCGGTAGCGGGCTTCAGGTTAACTTCGATCAGCTCCCCGCCTTTTTCTGTTTGAGCGGCATTGTAAGGATTCACGTATGCGGCAATGAAATGCTCCATAAAGAAGTTGTGATCCTGAATCGTTTTGCCGTACTCAATGCCTTCGGTGGAAACGATGATAAGGTTGTTTTCCGCATCAAGCGTCAGACTTTTTACAGCCTCTTCCTCTGTGCCGATGTTAACAAACAAGGCATAAAGTTCGTCGTCAGTCAATTCCTTTGGCTGATTCATTTCACCAATGAAATAGCTTGCGACCATAATCACAATGGCAATTAACAGAATGGTGATGATGATTGAGCGTATGTTTTTCTTCATTAGGTTCCTCGTTTAACCCTACGGTGAAATTTCCTTTCTCCCGATAAATGTGTAGATATATGAAGCCTTCGGGGGAGGCAAATTTATTTGGTATAGACCTCGGGCTTTAAAATGCCGATATAGGGCAGTGCGCGATAGCGTTCATCATAGTCAAGACCGTAACCGACGACGAATTCGTCTTCGATCTCAACGCCGATATAATCCGCTTCGAAATCGACCTTTCTGCGGGAAGGCTTGTCGAGCAAGGCGGCGACGCGGATGCTGCGGGCGCCCTTGTTTTTCAGATACTGTGTCAGATATTTCATTGTCTTACCGCTATCAATGATGTCTTCAATAATGACGATGTCGAGATCCTGCATATCGCCGCGATGAATGTCAAGAAGAATGTTGACATTGCCCGAAGAGACCGTCCCCGAGCCGTAGGAGGATACTTTCATAAAGTCTATTTCAACAGGGCGTTTTATGGTCTTCATAAGATCACCCATGAACACAACAGACCCCTTAAGGATGCAAAGCAGCAACAGCTTTTTGTGCGGATCGGGATAGTCGTGATCAATGGCGGCGGCAACTTTTTTTACCAGTGCCTGAATCTCTTCTTCGGAGATCATCGTGTAGGCGATATCATCATTGATGTTATACATTTTGTTTTGATTTTCCATTTTCTTATACCTTCTTTATATTATACTTATTGGATTTACGATAACGGTAAGATCGAAATGCGACAGGTGTCGTTGTCGCTGTGTGCCCACGCTGTCAGAATATCAGAATAGGGCAGATAGGGGATGAACAAAATGCGGTCGCGGTAGAGAAAAAAAGGAAGTGCGTTTCTTAGATGTCGTGGGACTTTTTTATCACAAAGCATTTTTTTGATGTTTCGTGTCATACTGCCCGAGCGGTATGTGTCACCCTCGCACCGACTGCGAACGGTAATTTGTGAAAGTTTTGCTTTGGGGACAGAGAAAGAAAAAAGAGCGTGATCCGGTGGGGAGACTTCTGCAGTGACAACCACACGAAAACGAGAAGCAAAGACGGTATCGGTGTTTTCGGACAAAGTGAATGTTTCTGTCAAAGGGCAAGCTCTGTCTTCATCCGATAAGAAGACCGTCGTTTTGCGATCAAGCGAAAGAAAGACGTCACCGGGAAAGGCAAGATCGCCCGAGAACTGTCCATTTTGTGCAAGGTGCAGTTTTTGAACGGCAAGTTGAATGAGACCGTGACTTATTTCATTGTGTGCTTTTTCTCTGTATTTTATGAGTAAAACACGCGAGATCACAGCAAAAGGCAGTGAAGCGAGTGTCTTGGTATCGGTAACAGAACGATAGGATTCTGCTATGGCATACAGTGCCTCATCATCACGACGCGCATTCTCGGAAAAGCGGAGAATGGCATCTTCTGTGTTCGGGTTAAGGGACAAAAGCTGTGGGAGTACGGTATGACGGAGAA
>JAFTKF010000125.1 GCA_017453405.1 Clostridia bacterium | reverse complement strand
GCCGCACACCCGATGGCAGGCCGCGAGGTCTACGGTGTAGAAAACAGCGATGACAGTATTTTTCATAATGCCAACTATATCGTCGTTCCTACCGAGAAAAACCGTCCCGAAACGGTGGATATGTGCAAGCTGCTCGGCGCGGTTCTCGGCTTTTCGCGCATTTCCACCCTTTCCCCTGAGGAGCACGACGATATGATCGCCTTCGTCTCCCAGCTCACGCACGTGATTGCCATCAGCCTGATGACCTGCTGTGACAATTCCCATCTTGTGGACTATACCGGTGACTCCTTCCGTGATCTGACGCGGATCGCCCGTATCAACGACCGTATGTGGAGCGAGCTGTTCCGCTTGAACAAGGATGCGCTTCTCCGTCAGATGGATATTTTCGCTTGCGAATTCGGGCAGCTTCGCGCCATTCTTGAAGCGGATGATACCGAAGCCATGCGTGAAAAAATGCGCACCTCCACTGCCCGCCGTGCGCTGTTTGACAAAAAGAAAACCCCTAACTCATAACGAAGCTTTTTCCAACTTCGCTACCATAAAAAAACTAAGAAAAAGAGGAATCCTATTATGAATATGAATTTTGAAAGAAAGCTTGCCATCCCGATGGAGGTCAAGGAAATGTACCCGCTCACGGGCGATATGGCAAAGATCGTCGATCAGCGTGCAAACGAACTCAAAAACATTCTCAGCGGCAAGGATGACCGCATCGTTCTGATCATCGGTCCTTGCTCTGCCGATAACGAAGACAGCGTGATTGACTATATCAGCCGTCTTGCTACCGTTCAGGAAAAGATCAAAGATAAGATCTTCATCGTTCCCCGTATCTATACCAACAAGCCGAGAACCACAGGCGACGGCTACAAGGGAATGCTCCATCAGCCCGATCCCAACGAAAAGCCCGATATGTTCAAGGGACTTGTTGCCATTCGTGAACTGCATATGCGTGCACTTCGCGAGACAGGCTTCTCCTGCGCTGACGAGATGCTCTACCCCGAAAACACCAAATATCTTGACGATATTCTCGCATACGTTGCCATTGGTGCGCGCTCGGTGGAAAATCAGCAGCACCGTCTGACCGCATCGGGTCTTGATGTACCGGTAGGTATGAAGAATCCCACGGGAGGCGACATTTCGGTTATGATGAACGCCATCACGGCGGCTCAGCACAAGCACACCTTTATTTATCGCGGCTGGGAGGTTCACTCCGAGGGCAATCCCTACGCACACGCCATTCTGCGCGGCTATGTCAACAAGCACGGTCAATCGATGCCCAACTATCACTATGAAGATCTGATGCACCTTGCCGAGGCATATGCCGAAAAGCCCCTGCTCAATCCTGCCTGCATTATTGATACCAATCACGCCAATTCCGGCAAAAAGCCGATCGAGCAGATCCGCATTGCCAAAGAGGTTCTGCACAGCCGCCGCTACAATCCCGATGTCAAAAAGCTCGTCAAGGGCTTTATGATCGAAAGCTACATTGAAGACGGCGCACAGAAGATTGGCGAGGGCATCTACGGCAAATCGATCACTGACCCCTGCCTTGGCTGGGAAAAGACCGAACGCCTGCTTCTCGATATGGCAGATGTATTATAAGCTCATCACACGTTTTTTTGCTCCGCTTTTTAAAAGCTTTTGCTCCCCATTATAAAAGTTTTTGCGTCGCTTTTTTCAAAAAGCAAACCGCTGCCGCGCGCACGCGGCGAAACTCCCCATCCTTCCCAAGCGCCCCGAGGGGTCGACGGCGTGTGAAGTTAGCGGTATTTTGAATCTCAAATTACGCCGTCGTGAAATATTCCTCGCGGTCTTGACAACCGCGTTCCGCAAGCGGAAACGGAATATTTCCAAAGCAAATGAGGGGAACACACAAGAGGGGGTTCCCCTTAAAAAACATTCAATTTGCTGTAACTTCAACCAGTTACCGCCGGAAAAATAAAAATGCGCCGTTTTCAAACGCTTGCAGGAATTGTGAGCGTTTGAAAACGGCTGCTTTTTTGATAGATATTGTTTTTACTTGAGAAACTTTTGAAATGGGTGATAAGAATACGGTATCTCTTCATTTGCCTGCTTTAAAAACGCGAGACAATTATACCGGAATGCCGCGTTTTTTCAGTGCGTCCTTGGCAAACGTATCGCCCAGAGCGGCGGCTTTTTTATACCAATTGATGGCTTCCGTCTCACTCTTGGCAACGCCTTCCCCGTTCGCATAGCACACGCCGAGGTTGTACATCGCACGCGGATGATTCTTTTCTACCGCGCGTCTGTACCATCTGATTGCTTCCTGAGGATCTTTCGCGACACCTTTACCGTTCTGATAGCAGATGCCGAGATTACTCATTGCACGTGCATTGCCGTTATCGGCAGCTTTTTTATACCAGCTGACCGCCTCGTAAAGGCTCTTGGTAACACCGTTACCGGATTCATAGCAGTAGCCGAGATTGCACTGCGCGATCGCGTGATTCTGCTCTGCCGCCCGTCTGTACCATTTGACGGCTTCGTAATAGTCCTGTGTCACACCCTTGCCGAGATCATACATAAGACCAAGGTTATTCTGTGCACGGGCATAACCGTTTTCGGCGGCTTTTCTATACCACTTCACCGCTTCCGCATAGTCCTGCACAACACCGTTACCCATTTCGTAGCAGTACGCAAGATTACACTGCGCGGCGGCAAAATTCTGATTGGCAGCTTCCCTGTACCACTTCACGGCTGTGCTGTAATTCCTTGTAACACCCGTTCCGTTATCATAGCAGAGACCGAGATTGTTCTGCGCACGGGCATAACCGTTTTCGGCGGCTTTGGTATACCATCTGACCGCCTCCTGGTAGTTTTGCGCCACACCGTTGCCGACATCGTAGCAATAACCAAGATTGCACTGCGCACGGAGATTGCCGTTTTCCGCAGCCTTTTTGTACCACTTGACAGCTTCGGCATAGCTTTGGGGAACGCCTCTGCCGACTTCATAGCAATAGCCGAGATTGCACTGCGAGATCGCATAGTTCTGATCTGCCGCTTTTCTGTACCACTTGGTCGCGGTGGCATAGTCCTTGGCAACACCGTCTCCCGATTCATACAAAAGTGCCAGATTGTTCTGCGCACGGGGATAATCCTGATCGGCGGCTCTTTGATACCACTTTGCCGCCTCGCTGTAGCTTTGCGGAACACCGTTACCCTTTTCATAGCAGTAAGCAAGGTTGCACTGGCTGTATTTGTTTCCTGCCTCTGCGGCAATGCGGTAATATCTGGTGGCTTCGGTCATATTCTTGGATACGCCGTTACCCATTTCATACATATAGCCCAGATTGCCTGCCGAGGATACGTGACCGAGATCGGCACCGCGCTTATACCATTCTGCCGCCTTCTGATAATTCTGCTGTGTTCCTCTGCCGTTTTCATAGCAAAGACCGAGGTTGTACATCGCATAGGAGTTGCCTGCCTCTGCCGCCTTTTTGAAAAGGGGGTATGCCGCCTTGTAGTCGCCTTTGCCGTAAAGGTCACTGCCCTGATTATTCAACTCGGTCGCTTCTGCCGCGGTGATCGTCGATTTCGGAAGCGGAGGCGGCGCAAAATCATCTGCCTTGTTGGTGGGGGTTGCGGTTACGGTATTGAAAAGATTGGTGAAGCTGTCATACTGCTTGCCACTCGAAAAACCGGTGTTGAGACCGCCGCCATCGCGACAGCTCTGCAAGCTTTTTGCCTCGGCAAGCGTTTCCACAAAGGAAGAAAGACTTGCGTGACGGTAGTAGAACATTGCCTGAAGCGTACCCAGCTGCATCCGCATTCCCGCTGTCAGCTTGACTTCTTCCAGATAAATGGCAAGAGGCTCTTTGTCAAGGTCAATGGCAAAATTGATCTCGCGACGGCAGTTTTTCGATGCGATCGCCGCCTCGGAAATAAATGCGACAAATGCGCCGCAGCCTTCCAGATGCTCGGCAATGTATTCGGGCCATTCCGTGCCCGCTTCGATCCCTGCATCGTACCAGATGCGGAAGCCCATTCCGGCAAGTGCTTCAATGATCGGAAGCACGGTTGCCACGTCCTTGTGCGCGTAGCTGATAAAAATGTACGGTTCTTTTCCTTCGTATGAACGTAATGACATAATGATCTCTCCTGACTGTAATCGTTCTCAATCTTTTGATCCCGACAGTCCTTCATTTTCAGACTGCATTTAGTATATTATACTTGTTTTTTTCGCCTTTGTCAAGGGATATCCCGAGCAAAAACAACCCTTTTCTGTAGTGTTACAATAGATGTGAGACCAAAAGTAAAAAAAGAATAGAAAAAGTGATTGAGTTCTGTTAAAATAGAATTACCCCTAACTCATCTCAACAGAAAGGACTCAATCACTTCATGAAACATTATACCACAAATAAACGCTATTGTCCATATGAAATTACAACAAAAATAAATTCTGTGCAACTTTATCGTCAGACAAAGGATATTTCGTACGTTTGCAGGAAGTATAAG
>JAFTKF010000124.1 GCA_017453405.1 Clostridia bacterium | reverse complement strand
GCTTTTTTCTTTTCGTTTGCTCTTCTTTCGGTTTTGCTGCTCGATATTAACGTAAGGCTGACTCAAATTTTTGCATTTGAGCCAGCCCCGTTTTTTGTATCTTGACATTGCAAGAAAAAGCCGCTATAATAGAGAAGACATTATGATGTTTGAGGAGTTGTATGAACGCCAAAGAACTGTTTTTAAAAACCAATCCGCGCCGCCTTTTCTTCATTGCGGCGCTTCCCGGCGCTGTCAATATGCTGGCAAGCGCCTTATATGGCTTTTTTGATGGCATTTTCGTCGGTCATCTGATCGGTGATACCGCCTTTGCCGCCATCAATCTTGCCTTTCCCTTTGTCATTCTGAATTACGCGCGGTCCGATCTCATCGCCGTCGGCTCTGCCGTCCCGATCTCGATCGCGCTCGGCAAAAAAGAAGATCACGAAGCCAATGTCATTTTTACCTGCGCGGTGCTGATGATCCTCTTTACAGGCGCTCTGATGGGTGTTTTTCTGTATACCGCATCCCCCCTTCTGATCGGCTTGCTGGGAGCGGAGGGCGAGCTTGCCGCTCTTGCCGTATCCTATGTGCGCGTCTACGCCATCTTTTCGCCGCTCACCACAATGACCTTCGCGGTGGACAACTATCTCAGAATTTCAGGCAAGATCCGCTTCAGTATGGTGCTGAATATCGCACTCTCGCTGTCTACCGTTCTCCTGGAATTCCTGCTTTTGTTCGTGGGTAAGCTTGGCATCCGCGGTGCTGCCCTTGCCAGCTGCCTTTCGATGGTGGCAATGGTCGCAGTTGCCTTTGTTCCGATCCTCTCAAAACGCCTGCAGCTGAAGTTCACACGTCCGAAATTCACCCCCGCCCTCGTCAAACAGATCGTATTTTGCGGCTCACCTGCCTTTTTAGCCAATATCTCGGGCAGAATCACCTCGATTGCCATGAATGCCGCGCTACTCGCCTCAGGGGGAGCGGAAGCCGTCGCGATCTGGGGCATTCTGATGTATGTCGGCGAAACCATACAACCCATCGTCTACGGCATCTGCGATTCTCTCTCCCCTGCCATCGGCTATAACTGGGGAGCAGGGCTTTATCACCGTGTCAAAGCCATCACCCGCTATACCTATTCGGCAAGCGCGATCGTCTCGTTTTCTGCAGCACTTCTGATGTTTTTCGCCCCGGGGCTTCTCACCTCGCTGTTTACCAAAAACACCGACCCCGTATTTCTCGCCGAGGCAACACTTGCTCTCAGGATCTATTCCTTTTCCCGTCTGACACAGTGGTTCGCCTTTGCAACGCAGAATTATATGACAGCTGTCGATAAACCCCTCTTTGCCACCGTCATTTCGCTTGCTTCCTCTCTCATCTTCCCGATCAGCTTCATTCTTTTGCTGTCCCCCTTGGGTCTTTCGGGACTCTGGCTCAATCCCACGCTCACTGCCGCCCTCACAGCGATCCTCGCTTTCATCTTACTCAAGCACTTTCAGAAAACGCTGCCAAATGAAAAACCTTCGGTCGAATAAACCGAAGGTTTTTATCATTCTATATTATGTGGAAAGATTGTATTTGGCAATCGCGTTTTCACGCATTTTATATTTCAAGATCTTGCCTGCGGCATTCATCGGGAATTCGCTGACAAATTCCACGTAGCGCGGCACTTTGTGGCGTGCCATATGTGCCGTCACAAATGCTTTCAGCTCTTCCACCGTCATGGTCTCGCCTTCCTTCAGGATGATGCAAGCCATGATCTCTTCGCCATAGCGCTTGTCGGGAACACCGATGACCTGAACATCCTTGACCTTCGGAGAGGTGAAAATAAACTCTTCGATCTCTCTCGGATAGATATTTTCGCCGCCGCGAATGATCATATCCTTCAGTCGTCCCGTAATGCGGTAGTTGCCGTCGCTGTCACGGCAGGCAATATCACCCGTGTGAAGCCAGCCTTCGCTGTCGATCGCGGCAGCCGTCGCAAGAGGCATTTTATAATAGCCCTTCATCACGTTGTAGCCGCGTGCCACGAATTCGCCGTTCTCTCCGTCGGGAAGATCGAGACCGGTTTCGGGATCAATGATCTTGCATTCCACATTCGGGAACGCCGAACCGACCGTCTCGGTTCTGACCTCGACAGAATCCTCAACAAAGCTCATCGTGCAGCCGGGGGATGCTTCGGTCTGACCGTAAACCGATACGATCTCGGTCATATTCATTTTCTCGATCGCCTCACGCATCAGATCGGCAGGACAGTTCGCGCCCGCCATAATACCGGTGCGGATATACGAAAAATCGGTCTTTTCAAAGTCCTCGTGACGAAGCATCGCAATAAACATCGTCGGAACGCCGTTAAACGCCGTGATATGCTCGCGGTGAATACAAGAGAGTGCAGGCTTCGGTGAGAAATACGGCAAGGGATAGAGCGTCGCACCGTGTGTCATCGACGAGGTCATCGACAGCACCATACCGAAGCAGTGGAACATCGGCACTTGGATCATCATACGGTCAGCCGTCGAAAGATCCATCTTATCACCGATACACTTACCGTTGTTGATGACATTATAATGCGTCAGCATAACGCCCTTGGGGAAGCCTGTCGTACCCGAGGTATACTGCATATTGCAAACATCGTCGGGCTTCACGAGAGACGCAAGACGCATAACCTCATCCTGCGGCACTTCTTTTCCCTTTTCCAGCGCATCCTCCCAAGTCATACAGCCGTTTTGTCTGGAATCCACCGTAATGACATTTCTGAGGAAGGGCAAACGCTTCGCGTGCAAAGGCTCACCGACCTTTGTGGTCTCAAGCTCGGGGCAAAGCTCCTTGATGATACCGATATAGTCCGAGTCGCGCCAGCCGTCCACGAGGATCAGCGTGTGCGTATCCGACTGACGGAGCAGATATTCCGCCTCGTGTACCTTATACGCCGTGTTCATCGTCACAAGCGCCGCACCGATCTTGGTGGTCGCCCAGAAGGCAATAAACCACGCGGGAACATTGGTTGCCCAAACGGTTACGTGCGAGCCGGGCTTGACGCCGATGGCGATCAAGGCTCTTGCAAACGCATCGACATCGTCGCGGAATTCGGCATAGGTTCTGGTATAGTCAAGGGTGGTATAGCGGAAGGCAAGCTGATCGGGAAAATGCTCGACCACCTTGTCAAGCAAAGAACCAAAGGTCTCGTTGACCAGCGTATATTTCGGCCAGATAAAGCGACCCGTACCGCTGCGGTTGGTATACATCGCCTGCGCACGGCGTGCTTGGGGGGCAAAACGCTCCATATATGTCACAAAATGCGGGAATACGATCTCGGGATCGGCAAGCTCTGCCTCCCATTCGGGATTCCATTCAAAGGACAAACAGCCGTCGAAAATCACCGAGCGGAGCGCGTTAATGAAGCGATCCACGGGAAGAATTCCCTCTCCCATCAGGCAGTAGGAAACCTGATCGCCGACATTCTTGATGTCCTTGATATGCACGTGCTTGATGTACGCGCCGAGATTTTCCACCGTCTTCTCAGGCTCTTCCCCAAAGAGACGGTAGGGATGTGAAAGATCCCACAAGGCACCAAGAGAATCGGAAGCAAAAATACCAAGCACCTTGGCAAGGCGGGCGGTGTCGGCATAAACACCGGCGGTCTCCACCAGAAGCACCACACCCATTTTCTCTGCCATCGGGATCGCCTTTCTGAGGAAGGCAACCGATGCGGCATCCGCTTCGTCCACCGTCATTTCCTCAGCCTTGGCATACAGACGGACATACGGACAGTGTACACCCTTAGCGCTTGTCAGATAGTGCTGTAAGGTGTCAAGATTTTCCCGCTCACGCGCGGTATCCGCCATATTGAATACCGTGTCAATGCAGGGAATCGAAATGCCGAGATTGGCAAGCTTTCTCGCAGCCGTCGGCATCATATCCGAGAAGATCGCGCCGTTTTCTGTAAAGGCTTTCTCCTCAATATCGTGTATTTCAATACCCGAAAACTGCAAGTCACTCGCAAGCGTCACATAGTCCGCCCACGAAAGACCCTTCCAGTAGTCGGTAGAAAAGGCAAGTTTCATCGTTATATCTCTTTTCTTTGCGTATTCTTATCAGCGTTCCTCAAAAACGATCTTGTTCAGGGCATTGACATACGCCTTGAGCGAAGCACCGATGATGTCGGTGGAAACGCCCGTGCCCGAATATACTCTGCCGTGCGAACGTAAACGGACAAGTGCTTCACCCATTGCCTCCTGACCTCTGGTCACCGAGGCAATACGGAAATCGTCAAGCTCATAATGCGTACCGATCACACGCTCAACCGCCAGAAATGCGGCATCGATCGGACCGTCACCGATCGAAACACCGTGACGGATCTCGCCATCCTTTTCGATCTCCACCTGTGCCATCGGCGAAATGCGGTCACCACTGTTGACAATATACGAACGGAGAATATAAGTAGGCGGTACTTCGTCGGCAACATCGGCAATGATGGTTTCCAGCTCCTTGCCGCTGACAGCTTTTCTCTCCGCAAGCTTTTCAAACTGCTTATAGACCTTTGCCACATCGTCGCTCGTCAGGCTGTAGCCAAGATGCGCAATGACCTCTGCGATCTGTGTCACGGTCATTCCCTTGCTGAGCAGGATCTCATCCTCCTCGGTCTTGGCATCCACTGCGGTTGCCGCGCCCACACGCTTTTCACCGCTCAGCCAAGGCATCGACTGCAGCGCGCGGCGAACAGCGGTCGAATCCACCGTCATCGACAGCAAAAGATCACGTCCGCGAAGCGCCACCGTGCGCACCATAGCATCCAAACGTACCGCATAGGTGTTGAGCATCGTCGTTTTGACGCCCCCTGCAACCGAGCAAAGCGCCGCGGTGGAGTTGGCACACGCCATCGAAAGCTCGTCGGACGCCGCCACATCAAGGGGATACTTTGCCACCTCGGGATTCGCGCTGACAAAGCGCTCCAGAAAGGCGGTAAATTCCACGGGTGTCATCACACCCTCGCTGTCACAAAGGCTGAAATAGGTAGCCCCTGCCGCTCTTGCCGCCTCACAAGCGGCAGAAAGGAAGGCATCTTCACTTCTCGTTGCATCGAGTGCCACAAATTCCACTTCCGCACCGAGAGAAGCACAAAAGGCGATCTGTGCCGCGATCTGTTCGAGTACGCGATCGGGCTTTGCGTGGCAGAAATATTCCATCTGTACAACCGAAACCGGAAACGGTACGGCAAGGCGTTTTTTCGAAAGGGGGGCAAGCGCTTCCCAAGCGGCTTTGGCTTCCGCCTCGGTTTTGCCGGCAGAAGCAACCACCGTGACATCCTGCACAAAGGGCGCCACCGTCTTGATGAACAGCTTATCCTCGCCCGAATCGCTCATAGCACCCAGCGCGATCGCGTCCACGTGCAAAGCGGCAAGCTCACGCACCAAAAAAAGCTTTTCTTTAAATGTCAATCCCTTGACCTGAGAAAATGTCGTATCCGTAATTCTGATCTGTTTCATACCTGAACTCCTCTATGCGATATTACAAAATAAAAAGCCCCCGAAGCATTACGCTACGGGGACGATCATAAACCGTCGGTACCACCCGAATTGCCACAAGGGCCACTTTGTCGAGCTCCAATAAGCTCTATGCCGTGATAACGGGGCAAGCCGTAGCCTTATACTGAAGTTCCAAGGCTCCGCTACGAAAGTGAGATCACCGATTGACGTTCTTACCGACTCACAGCAACCGTCGGCTCTCTGAAAAGAAACTTGTCAAAGTGTAACTTTCCTCATCGCGTTTACTCAGTGATTCTAACACACACACCGCCGTTTGTCAAGACTTTTTTTGTAAAAAATAAAATATTTTTTGTCACTCTCTTCTTTTCCTTGACTTTTTTGAAGCGGTGGGCTATAATAGGCTATATCATTTGATGAAGGAAACGGTACTATGACCATCTCCAATTATTTTGTTCCGACCAAGCTGAGAGCATCCTACAGCTTTGCGCTTCTTGCCGATATGCATTCCCGCATTCCGCAGGGTTTTTTGCGTACCCTTGCCGCACTCGCACCCGATTTTATCATTTTAGCGGGCGATATTGTGGATATAGGCTTCGAAAAAGAGCCGCATATGCTGTCCTTTTTGGCAGGCTGTGCCTCGCTTGCCCCGACCTACTACGCGACCGGCAATCACGAGCTGTTCACCGATACCGACCGTGAGCTTGTCACCTCGCTCGGGATCGCGCTTCTTGAAAATAACGATTCCACCTTTGCCGATGTCCGCATCGGCGGTCTTGCCTCGGGACTTGGGCACACCAAAGCCTTCCGTAAAACACCGCCCCCCGATCTTGCCTTTCTCGACCGCTTTGAAAAGCTCGACAGCTTCAAGCTTCTCATATCCCATCATCCCGAGCACTATCCCCGTTATATCCGCGAACGGGCAATCGACCTCACCGTATCGGGACACGCCCACGGCGGACAGTGGCGCATCGGCTCACAAGGCATTTTCGCGCCGGGGCAGGGTCTTTTCCCAAAATACACCG
>JAFTKF010000123.1 GCA_017453405.1 Clostridia bacterium | reverse complement strand
TTATCCTTGGAAAGACGGTTGCAATTTTCGGTCATATATGGTATAATATTGTAAATTATAAAAACAGGAGACCGGATGGGAGGAATTGGGAATGAAAAAAATCATTTGTCTTGTCGTAATGGGATTGCTTTTTTCGGTGCTTGTCGCGTGCGGTGTCGGTGAGGGTGCTGTTACGACAACGGTAGAGAAAACCAATGCGATCTTGGGGGAATCAGATGTACCCCCTGTGAGAAATGATGCCCCCGACAGTACGGCAGCACCGCGCGTGGAGGTCTTACCCGTGTCGCCGCCGCCCTGTGCGGAATTTGAGAATTACGATCTGTTTGCTCGGGACGGAAAAGCCTATATCCGCATCAAAAAGCCTTTACACGAATACGGAAACAGCGAGTGGGCACCGCTGCTTTTGGCAACTTATGAAGTCGAATCGCTTGGCGCGTTGCGGGAAAGCCTTGTCAGCGGTGGGGCGGATGATTCGCCTTTGCGCTATCTTTTGCCCTATGATTACAAGCAGAGTGATCCTCCGCACGAAATTGAAATTGTCAACCTGAATGCGCTCTTTGTGCCCAAGCTCGGCATCGGGACGGCAAGCGAGAGGGTTTTGTTCGGGAAAACCTATTACAGCTTCCGCCTGACGCTTCCCTTTGGCGATACAAGCCTTGATGTGATGGATCTTGACCGTGTGAAGGCGGCGATTGCCTCTGAGCGCGAGGATATTTTGGAAAATGAATCCCACACGGTGCTTTCCATAACGCCTATTCCCGATCAGAATGCCACGGTCATTCGCTATAAGATCGGTAATGCCACCGAAGAAGTGCGGATCGAGACTTTTGATGCGCCAAACGGCAGGTATACGGTGTATGAATATTATCAACTGTCTCACCCATCGGCGCAGATTCCCGTCAGCGATACCATTCCGTATATGGTCAACGCCTTTGTGGAAACGGATACATCCTCGGGCTTTTCCCTTTCTTGCTATCAGCCCACCGCACGCCCCACACCCGACGAGCTGAAAGCGATCACCATTCAGCCCTTTATGCCATAACAACCGTCAAAGAAAACATCGATTCAATGTCCTTGGTCCGGTATTCAAGGTTGTCGGTCTTGACAGGCGTCTCTGTTAAGACCGACAACCATTCGGGTATGTAATCGCGGTCAATTGGCTCTGGGGGAAGGAGCACAAAAATCTATCCGAAACCTGTTCCTACAATTTTTCTTATTTTTTCTTTTGCGGCAATTTTGATCGAATCATCGGTTTCATGGAGAGGAATTTTTTGGCGTGCCGTATCAATAAAGTCCCGACCAATGTAGCGATCGCACAATAGCCTTCCTCCGGGAGGAAGGTGGCACGCGAAGCGTGACGGAAGGAGCTCGCGTGACTTTAAGTTTGCGATGACTTCATTGTCACGCATTCTCCCTCAGTCGCCTCCGGCGCCAGCGTCTCGCTGCGGCTCGGTCACGCTCGGGCTCTGACACGCCCGCGGCGTGTCATTCACTCCCCTCGCGCCGCTTCGCTACCTCCCAGAGGGAGCCTTTTTTGGCGCTTCGTTGCCTTTTTTGTCGTTTTTCCTTCTTCAACCTATATCCATGAAATTCCCACAAACCGGATGATTGGTTTGTGGGAATTTTTCGTGATAGCTTTTTTCTGTTAAGAACAACAGAGAAAAGAGTGCCGCCCCTTGCACGCGTTGGTGCAGGGGGCGGCGTTTATTCTGATTGAGCGATGGAGCAGGGTGCATATTTACCGATGGAGCAGGACGCAGAAGTAATCGTCGCAGTGGGCAAAGCGTTCGTGGTCGGAGAATTCCTCGGAGACATTCGGCTTTTCGATCAGCATGGTTCTTGAACCGATGACAAAACCGATCACCTCGCCGTCCTTGACAAGGCAGTTTTTGGGATAGAGCTTATGATTGTGCTCGGTAAAATCGGGGTAGCCATCCTGTGCCCATTCGAAATCCGTGCCGCTGTAGTCGGTATAGGAGCGGCTTCCCGACCACCATTTCCATTCATTGCAGACGAGGGTGAGCGCTTCGCTTTCCTTGGCAGTGCAGGGCGAGGGGATAAATGTGCCGATACCCTCGACGGTTACAGCACCTTCTGCAGACTTTTTGAAGAAGTTTTTGGTGAAGCGGTAGCAATGCGTGAAGGCTTCGGGATCGGTGGGGTGGGGCGGCAGGCGCACATCGTCAAAGGCGCATTCCGCGATTTTCACGGGCGTTTCGGGAAGCGTCACGCAGGTAAGCTTCGGGCATCCGAAAAAGGCAAAGTCGGCAATCTCTTTGACGCTTTCGGGGACGGTGAGCGATTCCAAGTCCCTCATATAGCGGAAGGCATCCTTCTGAATCTCCCTGACACCGTTGGGAATTGTCAGTGCGGTGACGGGCTTACCCTTTATGATCAGGCGAATGGGGTATTCGGGGAGGGTACGCGTGCAGGTACACCAAGCAGGGAGATTGGTGACGGTGACACAAAGTGTCGGCGTAGGACTTTTATAGAAGGCTTGGGGGTGGATATCGGTCAGTGTGTCATAGAAGCTGACGGTTTCAAGATTTGGGCAGTCCTCAAAGGCTTCTTTCTCAATTGCCTTGACCGAGCTTGGGAGGGTGATGGCTTGCAGTGCGGTGTTAGCAAAGACCGACTCTTCGATCACCCGAATGCCCTTTCCGATATGGACGGTTTTCAGTGCCTTGCAACGGCAGAAGGCGTAGCGGCGCAGTGTTTGCACGCTGTCGGGAAGCGTGACCTCGTCAAGGCTTTCACAGAAGCCGAAGGCAAAAATGCCGATTTCGGTAACGCCTGCGGGAAGGGTGATCGCCTGCAGATCGCGGCAACCGAAGAAGGCTTCCTTGCCGATTTTTTTGACACTTGCGGGAAGGGTGATCGCCTTCAGAGAGTACAGGCTGTGGAATGCGCAATCACCAATTTCTTCCGTGCCGTCGGGTACGGTGATTTCGGTGATCGGAACGCCGTTTGTTTGTAAATACAGCCTTGTGCCGTTCTCTGTCACGGTAAAGGGAGGATTTTTCAACCATTCGTTGATATCGCTGACCTCCAAGACGATATCAATGGGGTCAAATCGGTAAAAGGCTCTTTGTCCGACGGTTTTGACACTGGCGGGCACTTCGACACGCTCCAACGCCTTACAGCCGTTGAAAGCACTGTCGCCGATCGTTTCAATGCCGTTTTCCAGAACGAGCGTTTGCAGGGAAGGACAGCCGCAAAAGGCTTCGCTGCTGATGACTTTGACGCTTGCGGGAACGGTGAGAGCGGTAAGGCTTTGGCAGTTTGCAAACGCGCGCGTGCCGATGCGTTCGACACCGTTTGCCATGTCGATCTGCGCCAACTGATAGCAGTTCGCGAACGCCTTTTCGCCAATGTTTTTAACGCTTGCGGGGATTTTGACCGAGCGAAGCGTGGCAAATCCTTCAAACGCGGCATCGGCAATGCTTGTGACTCCTTCGGGAATCACAAGCTCGGTCAGGGGCTGACCGTTGTACAGAAGCGCAACCGGAGTGTCGCTCTTGACAAAAGGCTTTTGGCAGTATGCGGCGATATCCTCAATGTTCCGTATCACGGTGGTGTGAGAGGTGAACGCAAGAAAATTAATGGTCTGAACGCTTGCGGGCAAACGGACGGTCTTCAGCGACGGGCAGTCATAGAAGGCATAGCGGTCAATCACGCGAGTTCCGTCCTGCAGCGTGACCGATTCCAGCTTGTCGCAGCCATGAAAGAGATAGGAGGGAATTTTGTCAACACTTGCGGGAATGGAGATATGGGTGAGTGCGTTACAGCTGTCAAAGGCGCTCTCGCCCAATTGGGTGATGCTGTCGGGAAGCGTCACCGAGGCAAGACTGCAGCAGTACCGAAAGGCTTCCTTGCCGATCGTTTTCAGATTGTTGCCCAAGGTGATCGAAGAGAGCGTGGAACAGCCTTCAAACGCATTATTTTTTATGGCAGTCACGCTGTCGGGAAGCGTGACCGATTCAAGATCCTGAACGTGCAAAAAGGCTTCCTCGCCGATCGTTGTGATGCCCTCGGGCAGGGTGAAGGTGTGAATATGCGTGTAATAAAACGCCCGTCTTTCAATGGTTCTGAGGGATTTGGGAAGAGAAAGCGCCGTCAGTCGGTAACAGCTTTCAAACGCGGACTCTTGAATGGCGGTGATCCTTTCTCCAAGCGTCACCTCTTCCAGTGAATTACAGTCTCGAAGCAGACCTTTTCCGATCGTTTCGACACCGTTTCCGATTTTGACCGATTTCAGGTTTTTACAAAAGCTGAAGGCAGAATTGCCAAGGGCTGTCACACTGTCGGGCACGGTAATGCTGATCAGGCTGTCACAGCTGCTGAAAGCGCGGTCGCCGATCGTTTTGACGCTGTCGGGTATCGTAATATGCGTAAGATTTTTGCAGCTGCGAAAGGCTTCGTTTCCGATCTTGGTCACGCTCGGCGGGATAATGACCGAGGTGAGGTAATTGTTGACACCGTATTTTTGCTTGTTAAAGGCGCCCTCTCCGATTGTTTCGACACCGTCGGGAATGACGGCATGTGTCACGGTGGGGGATACGTGGGTGAGTACGCCGTTTTTTATCGTATAATCCGTTATCATAATGACTCCTTTTGATTGATCCTTTGTATCGCGGGATCAGCGTTTTAATAGCTTCCGTACAATATCGTGGCAGTGCGAGAACCTTTCGTTGTCAGAGTGCTCCTCGGATTCATAAGGCTTTGTGAGGAGCATAGCCTTGCCGCTGTGATAAAAGCCGATCACCTTGCCGTTTTTGACAAGGCAGTTTTTGGGATACAGCTTGCGGTAGGTCATGGTATAATCGGGATAGCCGTCCTGCGCCCATTCGAAATCCGTGCCGCTGTAGTCGGTATACGAGCGCTCGCCTTGCGACCATTTCCATTCGTTGCACACCGTTATGAAGGTATCACGTTCTTCCTTCGTGCAGGGTGAGAGGACGAACGCGCCCTCATTCTTGACGGTGATGGCGTCTTCTGCGGCATCCTCCGTGAAGCGGTAGCAGTGCGTGAAGGCTTCGGGATCGGTGGGGTGGGGCGGCAGGCACACATCGTCAAAGGCACTTTCCGCGATCTCTATGGGTGTTTCGGAAAAATGCACTGCTGAAAGCTTCGGGCAACCGAAGAAGGCAAGCGGCTCAATGTGTGTCACGCTTGCGGGCAGAGTCAGGGATACAAGATCCCCGGCGTGGCAGAAGGCTTCCCGGCGGATCACGGTGACACCGTCGGGGATGATCAGCTCAGTGACGGGCTTTTCGTCGATTACAAGATGCAAACAGGCATTCGGGAATACGCGTTTTTTGTTGCACCAAGCGGCAAGATCGGTGATGTGTACCGTCACCTCTTTTATGCCTTCGGCGCTGCCTCGCGATTCGAAGGCGTGCTCGTCGAGCGAGGAAAGACTGCTGCAGCATTCGATCGCGTGAAGGGATGAGCAGGAGGTCAACGCGTTTTCTCCGATATGGGATACGCTTTTTCCCAGCGTCAGTCGGGTCAGTGCGTAGCAGTAGGCAAAGACTTTGCCGTTCAGCACCTGAACGCCGTTTCCGACGCGAACCTGCTGTAGGTTTTTACAGCTTTCAAACGCGCCGTAGCCAAGCCAAGTCACGCTGTCGGGAATGTCGACTCCCTTCAGCGCGCGGCAGGCGAGGAAGGCTTCGCTCGCGATTTTTTCTATCCCGTCTTCAAGGGTGAGTGTATGCAGGGCTTCACAGCCCGCAAAGGCACGTTCCTCCACCGCCTTGACACTTGCGGGAAGGGCGAGGGCTTCAAGGCTTGTGCAGTTTTCAAAGGCGCTTTTCATAATGGTCGAAACACCCGATCCGATCACGACCTCCCGAAGTGCTGAGCAACCGAAGAAGGCGTTCTTGCCGATGACCTCGACCGTTTTGGGGATGACGATACGGCTGAGCGCGGGGCAGTGACTGAAGGCATCCTCCCCGATCTCCTTGATTGTTTCGGGAATGGTAACTGATGTGAGAGAGGAAAAATGCGAGAAGGCGTTCGGCGCGATCTTGTCAATGCCGCTCGGCAGAACGAGGCTTTCCACCGGTACACCGTCCAAGGAAAGACGGATATGCTGATGTGGCAGCAGGCCGTGAAGGATAGGGAGATAGTGTTCAAAATACACGGAAAGCGAAGGAACATCGATGCCGATCGTCATGTCTTTGGCGGTATTCAGCGCGGCGTTTCCGATGACCTCGATGCTTTCGGGCAGATCGAGGTGTACAAGCTTTTTACAGCCTGCAAAGGCACAGTGCCCAAGCTTTTTCAGCCCATTCGGGAGGGGGAAGGCGGTGAGATTTTCACAGTTTTCAAAGGCGCCCTTGCCGATCTCGGTCACGCCTTCGGCACCGATGACCTCGGTGAGAGCAGAACAGCCGCTGAAGGCATCGTCGCCGATAAAGCGGATATTTTCGGGAATTGTCACCGAAACCAGCCCCTTGACATTGGCAAACGCATTCTTGCGGATCTTCGGGATCGTATCGGGAATGATGAGATACGTGATTGGGTTATGGTGATAGGTCAGAATGATCGAATTGGCGTTGATGGGGGTGCTTTCATAAAGACAAAAGCTTGCAAGGTCGGTGATATCTTGCAGGATGGTAAGATCTGAGAGGTAGCTGAAGGCATCTTTATCGATCTTTTTCAGGTTTGCGGGAATGCTGATGCGCTTCAGCTTATTGCAAAAGGAGAAGGTGTCCCGACCAATCTCCAAAAGACCCGCGGGCAGGATCACTTCTTCCAGGGAACTACAGAACTCAAAGGCACTGTCTCCGATTTTTTCAAGCCCTTCGGAAAATTCGATCGTTTTCAGATCGGGGCAGTTATAGAAACAGCCCCTGGGAATCTCGGTGATGCCCTTGGAGAGTGTTACCGTTTGGAGTTTTTTGCAGTTTTGAAATGCCCAATCGGAAAGCGATAGCGGTCCTTGAGGCAGGGTGATCGTCTTCAGCATGGCGCATTCGGCAAACGCCCTGTCTCCGATCACCTTGAGTGAATCGGGAAAAGTGATCGTCTTCAGCGCGGTGCATTCGGCAAAAGCCTTGTCCCCGATCACTTCAAGCGAATCGGGCAGGGTAACGGTGTGCAGCAGTTGACAGTTTGAGAACGCATTCCTTCCGATGGCGGTGAGCCCCTCGTTGAGGCATACGCTTGCCAGCTTGAAGCAGGTCCGGAACGCGCAATCCCCCAGCGTGGTAACGCTTGCCGGAAGCTCCACCGCGGTGAGCGCGTGGCACAGGTGAAAGGCTTTGTCGCCGATCTCGGTAACGCTTTCGGGGAGGTTCAGGGTCTTCAGCTTGTGACAGTAAGCAAAGGCAGATGCCCCGATTGCCGTGACACCTTCGGGAATTGTGACCGAGACAAGCTCGCCACAGCCCTCAAAGGCTTCGTCGCCGATCGCGGTGACATACTGCGGAATGATCGCTTTTTTAAGCGTTTTCTTGGCGGATATCAGAACGCCGTCCTCGATATCGAAATCGGGACTTTTCCCGCTTTCGGGAAGCCCACAGCAATGAAAGGCGTCGGGCTCGATCTCGGTAACGGTGGAAGGAACGGTGATGGAGAGGTTGCGGCAATGAGAAAACGCGCCTCGCCGAATGGTTTTGACGCTTTTGGGAATCACCACCGAGGTGAGGTTGTCGCAGTAACTGAAGGTGTATGGCTCAATTACCGTCACCCCCTCGGGTATCTCGATCGAGGTGAGCGAGGAGCAGTGACTGAAGGCGTATGCTTCAATGGTCGAGATGCCTTCGGGTAGTGTGATATTCTTCAGTGATTTACAGTGGGAAAAGGCAGAGCGGCGGAGGGTTTTCAGCGTTGACGGAAGGGATACGGTGTGGAGGTGTTCCTGACGGTGAAATGCCCGTTTTCCGATCTCAACAACACCCTTCGGGATCTCAAGGACCAAAAGAAAAGCGCTTCTGACAAAAGCATCATCCCCGATCTTGACAATATTTTGGGGAAATTTGGACAGTAAAGGCGAAGAAGGCGCTTCCATCAGCGCGCCGTTTCTGACAATGTAATCGGAATTCATACAAGTCTCCTTAATATCGGTGCTTCGTTTTTTAAAACACCTGCACTCTATTTGTCATTATAGCACAAAAACTATGCTTTCGCAAGTGCTGATTTGTCAATATCCGCAGTTTTTTGGCAGAATCGACGGTTTGTCCGTATTTCTTGCGGCGTGCCTTTTCGGATTTTCAGGAGTTTCAAGTTGACACTTGACGGATAGGAAATTTTGTGCTATAATGTACTATCTATTACTATGGGTTACTGTCGCCGATGGGAGGGGAGCGCTATGATCATTCTGGGAATCGACCCGGGGCTTGCGATCGTGGGCTACGGTGTGATCGAATACAGCAAGGGGCGCTTTCGCACGCTTGCCTACGGCGCGATCACAACGCCTGCACATACGGCGGTGGAAGCCAGACTTTCGCTGATCTTTCGCGATATGAACGCCCTGATCGAAAAATATCACCCCGATGAAATGGCAATTGAGGAGCTGTTCTTCAATACCAACTCCACCACCGCGATCGCGGTTGCCGAGGCGAGAGGGGTCATTCTGCTGGCGGCACAGCTCAAAGGTGTCAGGTGCTTTGAATATACCCCTTTGCAGGTCAAATCCTCGGTGGTGGGCTACGGCAAGGCGGAGAAAAAGCAGGTGATGATGATGGTCGAGACCATTCTGGGTCTTGAAAAAGCCCCGAAGCTTGACGATACCGCCGACGCGCTTGCCATTGCGATCTGCCACGCGCATACGGGCGGCTCGATCCTGAAACGGTTTTATAATCTGCCCTGACGGGCTTTTCGGAGGAGACTATGTTCCATTATTTCAAAGGAATTCTTGCCTACTGTGTGGGCGCGACGGCGGTTGTGGATTGCGGCGGTGTGGGCTATAAGCTGACAGTCAGCGGCACGACCTCGTCGGCAATTGCCGCCCGTGTGGGCAGTGAGGTCAGGCTGTATGCCTATCTTGCCGTCCGCGAGGATGCGATGGAGCTTTACGGCTTTTATACCGAGGAGGAACTGGATGCCTATAAGCTTCTGACCACGGTGTCGGGCATCGGTCCGAAGGCGGCGATCTCGATCCTTTCGATCTTTACCCCGCAAGGGCTTGCCGCGGCGATCGCTTCGGGGGATACCAGAGCCATTTCCCGTGCGCAGGGCATCGGCGGTAAGACGGCGGCAAGAGTGGTGCTGGAGCTGAAGGACAAGTTTTCCTTCTTCGGCGAGGGCGAGGACAGCACCCCCTCGGGAGGAGAGCGTGCACGGACGGTTGCCGCTTCGGGCATTGCCGAGGCGACCGAGGTGCTTGCCGTGCTCGGCTTTTCGCGTGCCGAGATCGCAACCGCCCTCAAAAAGGCAGACCCCACGCTTGACAGCGAGGAATTGGTCAAATACGCCCTGAAGCAACTGACGAAATAACGGTGGGGTAACGCTATGAGTAATTTTGAAGAATTTGAAATCGATTCGCGCCTGCTCGCTCCCGAGGAAACGGGGGAGGACAGCGACGAGAGCGGAGCACTTTCACTGCGTCCGCTCCGATTATCCGAATATATCGGTCAGACAAGAGCCAAGGAGAATCTTTCGGTGTATATCGATGCGGCAAAGGAACGCCGCGATGTTCTTGATCACGTGCTGCTGTACGGCCCTCCCGGACTTGGTAAGACCACGCTTTCGAACATTATCGCCAACGAAATGGGGGTTTCGATCCGTGTGACCTCGGGTCCCGCCATCGAAAAGCCGGGCGATCTTGTGGCGCTTCTGACCAATATGGCAGAAAACGATATTCTGTTTATCGACGAGATCCACCGTATGTCCCGTGCGGTCGAAGAGGTGCTGTATCCCGCGATGGAGGACTATGAGATCGACATCATCATCGGTAAAGGTCCTGCGGCAAGAAGCTTTCGTATGAAGCTTCCGAAATTTACATTGATCGGTGCGACCACGCGTGCAGGTCAGCTTTCTACCCCGCTTCGTGACCGCTTCGGCGTGCTTCTGAAGCTGGAGCTTTACTCCCCCGAGGAGCTTTACGAGATCGTCAAGCGCTCGGCGGGCATTATGCAGTATGAGATCACCCGTGACGGTGCGATGAAGATCGCCGCCTGCAGCCGCGGTACACCGCGTATTGCCAACCGCCTTCTGAAGCGTGTCAGGGACTTTGCGCAGGTCAGGGGCACGGGCGTGATCGATGAGGAGATCGCGACCTTTGCCTTGAAACAGCTGGAGATCGACCACCTCGGTCTTGATAATATCGACAGACGGATGCTGGAAACCATCATCAAGCTGTACCACGGCGGCCCTGTTGGGCTGGAAACGCTTGCCGTGACGATCGGCGAGGAGGCGGTGACGATCGAGGATGTCTATGAGCCTTATCTCATCCGCATCGGCTTTATCGCGCGTACCTCCCGCGGCAGATGCGCCACGCGTCTTGCATACGATCACCTCGGCATTCCCTTTCCGAAAGCATCGGGCGCAGGCACAACAGCCGCACAGACCGGACTGTTTGACGGGGAAGAAGAGTAAGACATCGAAAGACCTTGTTTTGCCCGCTGACAGCGTGATCCCCTCAGTTGTTTTGTACTCTCTCACCCGCTTTACAGCCCTCTCACCCGCTGCGCGACCCTCTCACCCGCTGCGCGACCCTCTCACCCGCTGCGCGACCCTCTCACCCGCTGCGCGACCCTCTCACCCGCTGCGCGGGAGCTCTCCCGAGGGGAGAGCCTTGGATAGCGCAAGCGATGGAATAGGGGTGCTGTTACGAAATGCGGAAGCAAGTCAATTCGAATGATCAAACGGATGTAACTGAGCCTCTCCCCACGGGAGAGGTGGCGGCGCAGCCGACGGAGAGGGTGGAATGGAAAAGATCCAAGTAAAGAAAAATAATAAGCTCTTAAATATTGCTAAAATATTACGTCGCAATATGACACCCCAAGAAAAGCATTTGTGGTATGATTTCTTGAGAAACTATCCGATTAAGATTTATAAGCAACGTATCATTGACAATTTTATTGCAGATTTTTATTGTTACCAAGCGCGCCTTGTTATTGAAATCGATGGATTACAGCATTACACAACAAAAGGAATATCTCATGACGAGGCAAGAACCGAGGCAATGAAAAAATACGGTTTG
>JAFTKF010000122.1 GCA_017453405.1 Clostridia bacterium | reverse complement strand
TTCGGAGATTCCCGAAGGCGTGGCGAGCATTGCGGACTATGCGTTTTACGGTTGTACGGGTCTTTCTGAGATCGTCATCCCAAGCGGTGTCGTGCGAATTGGAGAAAGTGCGTTTCACAGCTGTAAGAATTTAAAAACCGTCGTTTTCCCCGATAGCCTGAAAACAGTAGAGGAAGAGGCGTTTTACGGCTGTAGAGCGCTTACAGATCTAACACTTCCCAAACAGCTGACCTATCTTGGTGAGGGTGCTTTTTCTGCTTGCACGGCTCTTAGCGAGGTCGTGATCCCTGAAACCCTGACACGGATTCGCGCGAGTACGTTTTCAAGCTGTACAAGTCTTTCAAGCGTTGTGGCATCCAAGAATCTGACGGCGATTGAGGAGGGCGCTTTCCTCTATTGCTTGTCACTTGCGGAGTTCGATATTCCCAACGGTGTTACCGTGATCGGCAGAGAGGCGTTTCGAGCGTGTGAAAGTCTTACTGAGGTCAAAATTCCGATCGGTGTTACCGCACTTGAAGTCGGTGTGTTTTCAAACTGTACCAACCTGACAAGTGTTTCGCTTCATACCGATCTGAAAGCTGTTATGTCCTCTGCGTTTTCAGGTTGCAGAAGCCTTATGAATGTGACACTCCCTGATGGCGTTTGTGAGATCGGTAACCGTGCGTTTGCGGGATGCCTTTCGCTCACGGGTATGAGTGTCCCCGATAGCGTAACAAAGATCGGTCAAGGCGCGTTTTCCGATTGCGGCGGTTTGACCGATGTGACAATTGGCAAGGGCGTTTTGACGGTCGGTCGCGATGCTTTGAGCGGGTGTGCGGCATTGTCAAGCATCACCGTTTCCCCCGAAAACAGCGTATACCGTTCGGAGGGCAACTGCCTGATCGAGAAGGCGACCGATACGCTGATTGCGGGCTGTCAGACCTCGGTTATCCCCAACAGTGTGAAAACCATTGCCGAACGCGCCTTTTGGGGCTGCCGTTTGCTTACTGATCTGACCGTTCCCGACGGCGTGACAACGATCGGTGAAAAAGCCTTTTTCGGTTGTACCGCGCTGGAAGCTTTGGTGATGCCCGATAGCGTGACAAAGATCGGCTGGAATGCGTTGGGTGGTTGCACAGCTTTACAGAGTCTTACGCTTCCGTTTGTCGGCGCTTCGAGAAACAGCACGGATAAAACGCATCTGGGCTATATTTTCGGTGCAAGCCGTTATCCCGATAACAAGAATGTCGTTCCTGCTTCACTGAAAACGCTTGTTGTCACGGACTGCGAAACAATCGGGGCAGGCGCGTTCTGGGAAGTATACGCACTGACCGATGTAACGCTTCCCGATAGTGTCACCGCAATCGGCAAAAATGCCTTTGGTGATTGTAAGGGACTTACAAGGATTTCTTTCGGCGGTACGGTGACGGAGTGGAACGCGCTGATCTTAAACAGTGCGGGAAATACCGCGCTTGCGGATTGTACGGTGATTTGCATTGACGGCACTTTGACAAAGTAAAATATATTCTTATGAAAAGCTCCTTGTCCGTTATCATGGGACGAGGGGCTTTTTTGCGTGAACACCCTTTTTCTTGAAATCTTACGAAGCTTTTACTTGACAAAGAGGGGAAAACTTGGTATAATATTGTTCGGATAATAAAGAAATGAGGAAAAGTAAATGGAAAATGAAAACAAGGGCGTGGAATTTGTCATCGGCAAGCAGAAGAATATCGCCCTCATTGCGCACGACAACAAAAAAGGAGATATGATTCGTTGGTGCGCGGATAATTTTGACATTCTGAAGGGACATTTTTTGTACGGCACGGGCACGACTGCAAGAATGATCTCCGAGCATACGGGTCTTCCTGTGAGAGGCTTTAATTCCGGTCCTCTCGGCGGCGATTTACAGATCGGTTCGCGTATCGTGGATAACGAGATCGATATTGTGATCTTCTTCTCCGACCCCCTGACCGCACAGCCCCACGACCCCGACGTGAAGGCGCTTCTCCGTATTGCACAGGTCTACGATATTCCGATTGCCAATACCAAGGCAACCGCCGATTTTATCATCACGTCGACGTATATGAATACCGAATACACCCATCAGCTGATGAATTTCAAGCAAAACGTAGAAGAGCGCGCGTCGAAGCTCGTAACCAATATTTAAAAAAATCGGCGTAAGCCGATTTTTTTGTTCAGGAGAATGCTATGAGAATGACAGATATTCTGGAAAAAAAGAAAAAGGGAGATGTGCTGTCACGTGATGAGATCGCCTTTTTTGTGGAAGGCTATACCAAGGGCACGATCCCCGATTATCAGGCATCTGCCTTTACGATGGCAGTGCTGTTCCAAGGACTCAACAAAGAAGAAACCGCCGCATTGACCGACTGTATGATGCATTCCGGTGAGGTGATCGACCTTTCTGCGATTGAGGGCGTTAAGGTGGATAAGCACTCCACCGGCGGTGTGGGCGACAAGACCTCGCTTGTTCTCGGTCCGCTCGTTGCCTCTTGCGGTGCTAAGGTCGCCAAGATGTCGGGCAGGGGACTTGGGCACACGGGCGGCACGCTTGACAAGCTGGAATCGATCCGCGGTATGTCGGTATCGCTTTCCAAGGAAGCCTTCCGCGAGCAGGTAAGACAAATCGGGATCTCCATTATCGGGCAGACAGGTGATCTTGTTCCCGCCGATAAAAAGCTGTATGCCCTTCGCGATGTGACGGCAACGGTCGATTCGATTCCGCTGATCGCTTCCTCGATTATGTCAAAAAAGCTTGCCAGCGGCTCGGATACCATTTTGCTGGATGTTAAATTCGGCTCGGGCGCGTTTATGAAAACGCTCGAGGATGCCAAAACCTTGGCACGGGCAATGGTGGAAATCGGAAGATCGCTCGGCAGAGATACCCGTGCCGTGATCACCGATATGGATCAGCCCCTCGGCTATGCGGTTGGCAATTCGCTGGAAGTTATGGAAGCGGTAAATACCTTGCGCGGCAAAGGTCCTAAGGATCTTGAAGAGCTTTGTGTTTCGCTCGGTGCGATTATGCTGGATCAGGCGGGAATTGTGAAGGATACGGAGACTGCAAAATCTCTCTTGCGCCAAAAGATAGCAAGCGGCGAGGCATATGCCAAGCTGAAAGAAATGGTGCGTGCGCAGGGCGGGGATGTCTCACAGCTGGACGATCCCTCGCGGTTTTGCGATGTTGCCGCCAGCGTGACGGTCTATGCCGATCGGGAGGGCTATGTGCACGCGATCGAGGCACTGACGGTTGGCGAGGTGGCAATGCACCTCGGTGCGGGACGCGCCACAAAGGAAGATACGATTGATATGGCGGCAGGTATCGTTCTTCGGAAAAAGATCGGTGACTATGTAAAATGCAAAGAGCCGCTTGCGGTCATATATACCAACAAAGAAGCGTATCAACCGATGGCAGAAGCACTATCGGGTGCGTTTGTGATCCTTCCCGAGCAGGCAAAAGAGAATCCTTTGATCTATACGGTCATTGCATAAAAGGAGATTCGTGCGATTTTTTCTCGCGATCATTGTCGCTTTCGCGACGGTACAGCAGCGGTTTTGCCTTGCAAAACCGTCCACATTTTTCAAAAGAAAGGTAGGCTTTCGTTTGCGAAAGCCAAAGTGATCAGTATGGTAACAGTTGTCAATCACCCCCTGATTCGCGTCAAGCTCGGTATTATGCGTGACGAAAACACATCGACGAAGGAGTTTCGTGAAAATCTCGACGAGATCGCATCGCTGATGTGCTATGAGGTCTTCCGCGATATCGAGACGGTATGTTCGGGCGAGACCTATCAAACCCCGACGGGTGTCACGCTCGACAAGGAGAAGCTTTCGCACAAGATCGTGCTTGCGCCCATCCTGCGTGCGGGAATCGGTATGGTGGATGGGGTCAAGAATATGATCCCCACAGCCAAGATCGGGCATATCGGTATGTTCCGTGACGAAGAGACGCTTGAACCGCACGAATATTACTTCAAGCTTCCCGTGGTGGACAATCCGCTCGTTGTGATCTGCGATCCGATGCTGGCGACGGGTGGCTCTGCCATTGCCGCGATCACAGCAGTCAAAAAGCGCGGCTATACCAATATCCGTATGCTCTGCCTTGTGGGATGCCCCGAAGGCATTGCCGCATTGGAGGCGGCACATCCCGATGTGCACATTTATATCGCTTCGATCGACGATTGCCTGAACGAAAAAGGCTATATTATGCCGGGTCTTGGCGATGCGGGCGACCGAATTTTCGGAACGAAGTAAACCGATTTCATTATGAATAAAAAGGATGCCGCGGCTCAGCCTCGGCATCCTTTGCTGCTTAAAAGGGAATAAAAAATGAAAAAATGGGAGAAGATACTGCTTGACAGAATGAAAGAATTGTGTTAAAATCAATTGAACACAATTAAATTGTGAAAAATGTTGATTAGGAGGCTACGTATGACAGCGTATGATTTTACGGTAACAACACAGGATGGCAGGGAGGTTTCGCTTGCAGACTATCGTGGCAAGGTACTGTTGATCGTCAACACCGCAACCGGTTGCGGTTTTACGCCGCAGTATGAGGAGCTTCAGGCACTGTATGAGGCATTCGGTCAGAAGGGGTTTGAAATTCTTGATTTTCCCTGCAACCAATTCGGAGATCAGGCACCGGGAAGTAATGAAGAGATCCACACCTTTTGCACGGGGCGTTTCGGTATTACCTTTCCGCAATTTGCCAAGGTCGATGTGATCGGGGATAAGGCAATTCCGTTATACCGTTGGCTTTCCGAGAATACGACATTTGAGGGCTTTGGTAAAAGTCCGATGGCACTGATTATGGGCGGTGTTGTCAGGAAGATGGATAAGGATTATAAAAACAACGGCGCGATCAAATGGAATTTTACAAAGTTTCTGATCGACCGTGAGGGCAAGATCGTTGCCCGTTTTGAGCCGACCGGTATGAAGAAACTGAAATCGAAGATCGAAGAGGTGCTGTAAGTGCTAAGCGGCAATGTAAGCGTTTGCCCGACAGTATCTCTGCTTTTTGGAGTGTTTTTTTACAAAGCATCGAAAAACGCTTGAATTTTCTCGAAAAATATGATACACTGAATAAAAATCGGTATCGGATCTTTGGAGGCTCTTTATGGATCATTGGCAAGAGGACAGCTTGAAACTGGAACATCAGCTTTGTTTTCCGTTATATGCCGCTTCGCGGGAAGTGATCAAGCGCTACCGTCCGCATCTCGATGCTTTGGGTATTACCTATACGCAGTATATCACGATGATGGTGTTTTGGGCAGAAAAAAAGATCAATGTGAAAGAGCTTGGGAAAAAGCTGTTTCTTGATTCCGGCACGCTGACACCGGTTCTCAAAAGTCTTGAGGGAAAGGGCTTTGTACGCCGTCGGCGTTCGGACGAGGATGAGCGGATACTGCTGGTGGAGATCACCCCCGAGGGGGAGGCGCTGAAGGAAAAAGCCCTCGCTGTGCCCGTGGCGCTGGCATCCTGTGTGAAGCTTGCCCCGGAGGAAGCATTGCAGCTCTATATGCTGTTATACAAACTGCTCGCCTCACTTGATGAAGGCAAGACCTGAACCGATCAAGAATAGTTGCAGTGAACGAAAGATCCCTTCCGCTCAACGGGAAGGGATCTTTTTAGATGGATTGGCTTGAGGTCCAAATCGTGACGAACTTGGAGCCGGTGAGAGGATTCGTGACCTCCGGTCGATGCGTTTGCGTTTGTGGGATATGAATAGGCAGTGCCGCATCTCCCTTTCATTTGCTTTCGCAAATGAGGAGGTCGGAATCGTGACGAACTTGGAGCTGGTGAGAGGATTCGTGACCTCCGGTCGATGCGTTTGCGTTTGTGGGATGTGAATGGGCAGTGCCGCATCTCCCTATCATTTGCTTGCGCAAATGAGGAGGTCGGAATCGTGACGAACTAAAAAGGAAACCAAAAGAGGAAGCCTCAGCTTCCTCTTTTGGTTTCCTTTGGAGCTGGTGAGAGGATTCGGACCTCCGACCTGCTGATTACGAATCAGCTGCACTACCCCTGTGCTACACCAGCATATGACTTGCGACAGATGGTATTTTACCATAAAGAAAACGATTTGTCAACTGTTTTTTGAAAATATTCACAGGAAAGTTAAAGAAATTCCAAAGTGAAACACCGAAGGAACCTTGGACTGTGGCTTGACAGAAATGCCAATGTATGGTACAATGGAAAAAATACCTTTTATATAAGGAGAAACAGAATGAAAAAGCTTTGGATTTTTCTGCTTTTGATTTTGTGTCTTACCGTGCTTTCGGTATCCTGCGGTGGGGGCGTTGATACCACCTTGTCGGCAGATCCGACGATGCCTGCGGTGACGACGACATCCCCGGCACAGACGATGACTGTCGCCCTGACCGAAGATATTCCGACGCCCGAGGAGATTGCGGCAAATCCCTATGCGGCGGCAGGACTTGAATTGACGCTGAAGGTCTGTGAGCAGTATTACGATCTCAATACGCACACGCTTGCGACCTCTCTGACCAATCGCGGTGCGACAACGGTATGGCCGCTGGCAGCTTATATCGAAATGCTTGCCGAGGCGTATCGCTTGTATCCCGACAATGAAACCGTCAGAACCTATTATGTAGATGCCCTTGACAACTGCCTTAAAATGCATCAGGTAGACAATGCGACCATCCGTCCGCCGTCGGGTAAGATGTTCCGCCGCATTACATATTATAACGCAGGCCCGAATTGGCAGGGTGACTTTTATTATGACGACAATGCGTGGATCTGCATTCAGCTGATCGATGCCTATCAGCAGCTTGGCAATGAAACCTATCTGACTCTTGCCGAAAAGGTGCTGGAATTTATGTGGACCGGTTGGGATGAAACCTACGGCGGCATTTACTGGGACAAGACCTTCTCGGGAAAGGGAATCTGCTGTAACGGCCCTGTTTGCGTGGCGTACCTTGCCGCGTATCAGCTTACCGAAAATCCCGTGTATCTGGAACGCGCCGAAATGATCTATGAATGGTGCAACAAAATGCTCAGAAACCGTGACGGTCTTTATAATGCGGGCATCAAGGATATTACGGCAACCGAATACGATGCGAACAATCTTGACCCGTGGATCGCGGCATACGATCAGGGCACGATGATGACCTCGATGGCGCTCTTTTACGAGATCACGGGCGACAAAGCCTATTACGATGCGATGTCGCAGACCTCGCGTGCGGCATCCGGTCTGATGTTTGACGGTTCGACGAAAATGAAGGGAAATCCCATTTTCAAAAGCTGGTGTGTCGGCTGGATCGTACGCGGTGAAATGAGCGTCTATGCAGGCAATTGCACGATGGCATCCAAGCGTTTTATGATGTATCTTGAAAATGTTGTCAAGAAGGTTCTTGAAACCAAGGATGAAAACGGACATTACGATCCCTTCTTCCTGTCGGGAGAGTGGTGGCCACCGGCAGAAGATCCCGATGCTGACTATTTTGACCACGATGCGATGCAGCCCTCGGGCGTTGCCACGGTGCTCTTGCTGCTTGCGCATTATCAGCTGTATCAACAGAACTAAGAATCAAGTGAAAGGTGACATCCGTTTTGGAGTCACCTTTCTTTTTGCGTTTTTTGGGGAGAGAAAACAAAAAAAGGTAAGGCGTTTCTTGACAAGGTTGAGAATATATGCTAATATATAAAGTAATAAACGAGAAAGGAGATACGGTAGATACTACCGTATACACCAAGATGAAAAAGATCGTCTTGACAATCCTTGCGGCAACACTGCTTGCGGCAGTGGTTCTGACACTGTCCTTTGCGGCATTGGCTTCGACAGCCTATACCGAGATCAGAACCGTACAGGATCTCAAATCCATTTCGTCCGGCGGCAATTATAAGCTGATGAACGATCTGACACTCACCGAAGCGGTGACATTGCCTGCTTTTTCGGGCAAATTTGATGGCAACGGCAAAACCGTTTCCGGCATTCGCGCGCCTCTTTTTGAAGAGGTATCGGGAACGGTATCGAATCTCACCCTGACGGGAGAGATCGATATCTCGGGTAAGACAGCGATCGCCGCGCTTACCAATACGCTTGCGGCAAACGGCGTGATCGATTCCTGCACCGTGAACGTAACGCTGAGCGGCACACGCCCCTCCTCGGCAATGGTCGTCGGCGGTATTGCGGCATATGCCAGAAGCAATGCGGTGATTAAAAATTCGACCAATCAGGGAAATATCACGGTCATCGGTGCGCACGATGCCGAAAACGATAATGCCATGGGCGGTATCGTTGGACGTATGGACTCGGGTGCTACGGTGACGGACTGCGTGAATCTCGGCACAATTTACGCCAACGGTAACGGCAATACCGCAAACTTCAGAGGTGCGGTTGCGGGTATCGTCGGTAATTCGAACGGCACGACCTACATCACCAACTGTCTCAATGCAGGCGATGTCAAGGCGGCAAGCTCGAAGCTTTGTATTGCGGGTATTCTCGGCAGAACCGAAACCTCCGATACGGCGTGCCCTGTGATCACCAACTGCGTCAATAAGGGTACGGTCGAAAAGACCGCCGACCTCGGCGAGCGTCCTGCGGGTATTGCGAGTTATGTCAGAGGCGGTAAGATCACCTGGTGTGCCAACCTCGGCAAGGTGACTTCGAACAATGCGGAAGCATCGGGTATCGTTGGGTATTACAACGGCTCGGGTGCGGTACTCAATCTGGAATATAACTATAACGCAGGCGATGTCAAGAGCTTTGCGATCATGCGTGTCAACGGCACGGGCAATCTGAAGCCTGTTTCGAACTTTTATCTGTCGGGCAAATCCGCCTGCAATACATCGATCGGCGGCACGATAGCTTGCGCAAATCAGCAAGATCTTGTTACCAAGGTAACTGCTGTGGAAAATGCGCTCTTTGCTACAGACTTTGAAGGCGCTGACAGCATCAACAACGGCTATCCGATCGCGGTATGGCAGTGCACGCACGCCTGCGAGACCGTCAAGGATGCCGATAAGGGTGAGATCTGCTCAAAGTGCGGTAAGGTCATTGCCGCAATCGACTGTGATCACACCTTCGGCGCGTGGACGGTTGTCGATGAAGCGACAGCGACCGAAAACGGCGAAAAGATCAGAACCTGCTCAAAATGCGGTGCGATCGATCGCGAGATCATTCCTTCAACGACCAGCGTAACACCCGTGAACGGCGTGTACACGGTGGACTCTTCCGCAAAACTTCAGTGGGTCTTTAACGGCATTATGGCAGGCACAGTTCCTTCCGACTGCACGGTAAAGCTTGCTTGTGATATTGATGTCAAGGGCACACTGACCACCATGACTGCTACCTTCACCGGCACGTTTGACGGTAACGGCAAGACGCTTTCGGGTCTTAGCAATACTCTCTTTACACAGTTCAACGGCATCGCAAAGGATCTCACCTTGCGCGGTGATATTGACTATTCGGCATCCTCTTATGCATTTGATGTGGCAAGAAAGGCAGCGTCCTTTGCTCACAGTGTCAAGGGTGCTTCGCTGACGAACGTGGTTTCGTATGTCAATGTCAAGACCTCGCGTAACGATATCAACGCAGGCGGTCTCGTTGGTTATGCCAACGCGGGCAACACCTTCAAAAACTGCGTATATAACGGCACGTATACAGTCAATTGGACGGGCGATGGTGCAGGAATCGGCGGTATCGTCGGTTGGAGCAATTCGTCGGGCGGCACGACCACCTTTGACGGCTGTACCTTCGGCGGCACGATCAATGTGACTGCGGGGGCTTCGGGTAAGGATGCGGCGATCGGCGGTATTCTTGGTAATCTGACGAATGCCAAGGTCGTGATCACGAACTGTATCTCCAATGGTACGATCACATCGAGTGTTACGGCAGGCAACGACTATGTCGGCGGTCTTGTCGGTATCAATAAAAATGCAGGTTCGGTCATCGAATCCTCGGTCAACCGTTCCGCACTGACGGCAAAAACCTATGCCGGCGGAATCATCGGCGGTATGGCTGATAACACCACGGTGAACGCGGTTGCAAACTACGGCACGGTCACGGCATCGACCAAGGGCGCGATCGGCGGAACTTCGGGCGGTAAGACCTTCTCGATTCAGAATTCTGCCGATTTCACGGAAGGCTCGACGCTGAAGCTTTGCGGTACGACTGCCAACCTTATGGGAAGCTACACGGCAGACAAGATCACCGATCTTAAACAGGAATTCACCTTTGACGGTGTGACCTATAAGCGTTATAATGTCGGTGTTGCCGAAAAAGAAAGCGGCATTCTCGTTCCCCTTCTGCATACGAGTGACAAGTTTACCCCCTATATTTCGATCAAGGATGAAGGCGCGTCCCATTCGATCCGTTTTGTCATTCTGACACGCTACCTCGCCGTGAAATCGGAAAGCGTGACGGTATCGATCAACTTTAAGGATGGCGTCGGTCAGGTAATCAAATCCAAGGCTTCGACGCTCGCGGTTACGGGCAGCGATTTCACGCTGTATTCCGCGGTCAAGGCAGACGGTGAAAAATATTTTGCCGCCACAGATCTTGCGCTCTTCGGTCTTGTGATCACCGACATCCCCACGGGTGTCTGGGAGAAGATCGAGCTTACCATTACCGATACGGCAAGCGGAGCAAGCTACATCACGCCCGTGGTATTCGATATGTCTGATATGCAGTTCTCGCCCGAGAATATGCCCGACTTCTCGTCGCTCGGTACGGTTTCTTCCGCGACCTACAACGCAGGTCCCGGTCTTATGTCCGACCGTAACACCACGACCAATGAAGACTCCCTGATGAAGGTGATTTCGAATACGACTGCCGCGAAGCTTGCAAGCTATG
>JAFTKF010000121.1 GCA_017453405.1 Clostridia bacterium | reverse complement strand
TCAAAAAGTTCTCTGAGCTGTACTACACCGGCTGTAAGTATTGCCAGCCCTGTCCTTGTGAGATCAACATTCCCCGTATTTTCGAGATCTACACCTACTACAATGTCTATGATCTGAAGGATCACGCGAAGAATATGATGCGTGATTATAAGAATCGCGGCGGCAAGACCTTCAGCGACTGCATCGGATGCGGCGCCTGCGAGGACAAGTGTCCGCAGAAGCTTGCCATTCGTGAGAATCTTGAAAAGATTATGAATCTTTTCGCGGAATAACGTATACACCGTCCTACAATCCCAACGGGCAGCCTGTCCATATGAGAGGCTGCCCGTTTGATTTTTTATGTCTTTTGAAAAAGCAACTGCTACCCCTTGACTTTCTGAAAAAGGCGGCGTATAATATCCCAAGGATACTGCTTGCTTGAAGGATGTGATGCTTTGCAACAAAATACCGCTTTGACCGAAGGTGTCATCTGGAAAAAGATGGTCGTTTTCGCGCTTCCTATTCTGATAGGGAACATCTTTCAGCAATTTTATAATACGTTTGACTCGTGGTGTGTCGGCTATTTTATCGGCGATCAGGCACTTGCCGCAGTGTCCTCGTCGGGCAGTCTTATCTTTATGATGATCGGATTTTTCAACGGCGTTGCGATGGGTGCGGGCGTTCTGATTGCCCGTTATTTCGGCTCGAAGGATATCAAAGCCATGCGCCTTGCCATTCATACCGATGTGGCGTTTGGCTTGTGCGCGGGTGTTCTTCTGTCGGTGCTCGGCGTGCTTCTGACGCCGACAATTCTGACGCTGATGGATACCCCTCCCGATGTTCTGCCGCTTTCGATCGAATATTTCCGCTATTATTTCTGCGGCACGGTTTTTTCGGTGCTGTATAATATTTTTGTGGGCATTCTTCACGCCGTAGGCGACAGCCGCCATCCCTTATACTATCTGATCTTCGCATCCTTCGTCAATGTCGGGCTTGACCTTTTGTTTGTCGGCGTTTTGGGCTTCGGCGTCGGATCTGCGGCACTTGCCACGACGATCTCGCAGGGGATCAGCGCACTGCTTTGCTTTCTCAAGCTGCTCCGTGTCAAGGAGGCATACCGCCTTTCGGTGAAGGAGATACGGTTCCATCTGCCTACCTTCAAAAAGATCCTCTCCTACGGACTGCCGTCGGGTGTGCAGAATTCGGTGATTGCGCTTGCCAACGTGGTGGTACAGAGCAATATCAACGGCTTTGGCGGCGAAGCCATGGCAGGCTGTGGCTCATATTCCAAAATCGAGGGCTTTGCCTTTTTGCCGATCACTTGCTTTATGCAGGCGCTTTCGACCTTCGTCAGCCAGAATCTCGGGGCAGGCAAGCGCGACCGTGTCAAAAAGGCGATCCGTTTCGGACTTGTCACGGCGGTCTTGTTGGCAGAATTTGTGGGTGTCGTCTCGTATCTTTTTGCGCCGCAGTTGATTGCGATCTTCAACGATAAGCCCGCGGTTGTGGATTTCGGTGTGAGACATATGCGCACCATTTGTCTGTTTTATTGCCTGCTGGCACTTTCTCACTGTATGGCGGCGATCCTGCGCGGCGCGGGCAAGGCGAAAGTGCCGATGTTTTCGATGCTCGGCTGTTGGTGTGTGTTTCGCGTAACCTATATTACGGTAGCACTGCAGTATGTGAATCGCTTGGAAACGGTGTCCTCTGCCTATCCGATCACGTGGGCGCTGTCTACGGTCGTGCTCGGTATCTATATCCTGAAGGGCAATTGGCTGTCAAGCTTTGAAAAGGAAACCAAAATCGGAAAAGAAGTCACTGCATAATGAAAAACGACCTGCCGCGGCAGGTCGTTTTTTGGTACTTTCCCTTATGCTTTGGGAATATAAATTCTGAAGTGGGTGATGGCATCGGGGTTGTTTTTGATGCTGACATTATTGCCCTCGACGGCAATGTTGAAGGCGCGGGTCACGTAATTGCCCCACCATTCCTCGGTGACGAAGACGATTTCTTCGGTGACATTCCCGGGGCGGGTGGTCTGGCGGTTTTCGTCGATCCATCCCTCGGGGCGGTACTGCCAACCGTCGTCCAGAACGATCACCGCACCGACGGGCAGGGTATCACGGGTGAACATTTCGGTCGCGATGAAATAGCCTGAGTTGTCAGCTCCTGTGATCACCTTGTGGTGATTGTTGCTGTCGCCGCTGTTCCAATAGCCACCCATTGTGTAGTCAAAGTCAAGCAGGGTATAGTTGGAGGGATCAAACGTATCCGGAGAGGGAGGCACGGGGAAGGCAACGTCGATATCGGGAATCTCTGTACCTTGCGGAACATAAATGTTGAAGTGCGTGATTGCTTCGCTGTCATTTTTGATCGATCGGTTCGCACCGATGACCGAGATATTGAAGGCGCGGTAGGTATAGCCCTCCCAAAAGCTTTCGGTCACATACAGGTATTCCTGCGTAACAGGCTCGGGACGGTTTTGCTGCTGTGCGTTGTTTTTCCAGCGCTCGGGGCGGTACTGCCAGCCCTCGTCAAGGACGATGATCGAGCCGACGGGCAGTGTCTCGCGGTTGAAGAGCGCGGTGGCGATATAGTAAGCGGAGTTATCGGCTTCGGTGACAATGCGGTTGTATTTGGTGCTGTCGCCGCTGTTCCAATAGCCGCCCATTGTGTAATCAAAGGTGATTTTGGTATAGCCCGAAAGGTCGACGGTGGGCTTTTCGGTATACTTGGAGGGCGTGACCTCAAAAGGCTTTTGCAGAGCACCGTTGACGGCATCCACGATCAGTTTTTCCGCAGTTTCGTTGATATCCAGCTGTTCGGGCTTGAGGGCAAGGGATGTCAGAAGCTTGCCCGTCAGGGTGGCGTACCACGTGTAGCCTGCGATATACCGTGCGGTTTCGTTCAGGTGATAGCCGTCACGTGTCAGGGTATCGCCGTAAAAGCCGGTGCGCGCGTTCTGGATCGCTGTGCCGGCAGGAAGAAGGATCGGGAAGGTGTCAAGGCTCAGTACGTAAGTCTTGACGGCAGAGCAGATCGACTGATACATATAGCTCTGATCCTTGCGGTATTTCGAAAACTCGCCGTGGGTGGAATTCTGCTGATATGCCCACGTCATATGCCAGGCAAATTGGCAGTCGGGGTTGGTCATATTCTCTTCGACGAAGGTGGCAAGGGGCTTAAGATAGGGTACATATGTCGAGCGCTGTCCGGAAGATCCGCTTGCCTGTTGCATCGTGATGATGTCCCAGTCTTCATCAAGAATACCGTCAAGCAGTGTCGCGTTCGGTCTTTCCACCCACGTGCCGCGGGTGTTTTTGAAATACTGATAGGCTTTGGCACCGGATTTGCTGTTGTTGTAATGCGTTTCGAGGGTACAGCCGCCGATGTAAAGATTGCCGAGAATGACAGTCTTGACACCCTCTGCCTTGGCGATGTCATAGAGGTAGGTCATGGCATCGACCGAAAAGCTGTTACCGATTGCCAGAATTTTCAAGGTATCACCTTCCCACTTTGTATTGCCGTAGATCGGCTCGGTATCCGCCGGTGCGGGACTTGTAGTTTCGGGTGCGACCATGGTGGTCGTTTCCTCGGCGGTGTCGTCCTCTGAGGTTTCAGCTGAGGGGGTTGTTTCGACGGGTGGTTTTGCCGTGGTCTCTGCGCCTTTCTGACAGCTCGCCAAAACAAGGACCGCTGTCAAAAGACAAACAAAAAGAACAAGCAGTTTTTTCATTGGATACTCCTCCTGAATGATGATACGGTTATTATACTATATTCTTTTACGAAAATCAACGCTTTTTTGACGAAAAACGGGATTTATCCGAGATTACCCTATTGACAAAGCAGATAAGGTATGCTATACTGTAAGGCAGTATGGACTCATTTAACGATTGAAGAAAGGAATTTTATTACATCATGGACGAGGGCGGTAGTTGTATTACGATCGTAATCACCACCACACATATTCATATGGATGATAGCAGCATAACCGGCGAAACTGGGATACCAAGGGCGCAGGCTATGCTTTTTTTGCTCAAAAACAGGTTGATTTCGTAGAAAACGGTCTTTTGATCCCGATACTTGTTTTTGATTTTTGATGATAAGGAGTTTTGATTACAATCTACCATGGACATATTTTTATCTATCGTACTGCAGATCGTTCTGGTATTTCTGAACGCTGTATTTGCCTGCGCTGAGATCGCGATCCTTTCGGTCAGCGATGTCAAGCTCGTCAAAATGGTACAGGAGGGTGACAAACGTGCCAAGCGCGTTGCCAAATTCAAAGATAAGCCCTCAAAATTTTTATCCACCATTCAGGTCGCGATCACGCTGTCCGGCTTCCTCGGCTCGGCGTTTGCGGCAAGCAACTTTGCCGATCCGATCGTGAAGTTTCTGAATGAAGTCGGTGTTGCTTTTACGGGTCTTGAAACGATCATCGTCATTGCGATCACGTTACTGCTCTCTTTTATTACGATCGTATTCGGCGAGCTTGTTCCCAAGCGTGTCGCAATGAAAAATGCCGAGAAGATGGGACTTTCAATGTCGGGGCTTCTGATGTTCATTTCCAAGCTGTTTGCGCCCATTGTCTGGCTTTTGACCGTTTCCACCAACGGCGTTCTTCGTATGATGCGCATCGATCCTCACGACGAGGAGGAGAGCGTCAGTGAAGAAGAGATCGTGATGATGGCGGAGGTCAGCTCGAATGCGGGCGTGATCGACGACACCGAAAAGGAAATGATCAAAAAGGTATTCGAATTTGACGATATGACGGCAGGGGAGTTTGCGACCCACCGTACCGATATGGTGATCCTGTGGCTGGAGGACGATAACGAAAAGTGGAAAGAGATCATCCACGAGACCCGTCACTCGATCTATCCCGTCTGCGGCGAATCTGCCGATGACCTTGTCGGTATGCTGAATGCCAAGGACTTTTTCCGTCTTTACGGCGCTTCGCGTGAGGAGATCATGGAGCACTGTGTTAAGCCTGCTTACTATGTTCCCGAAACGGTCAAGGCGGATGTTCTGTTCCGTCAGATGAAGAAAACGCGCAACCGCTTTGCGGTGGTTCTCGATGAATACGGCGGTGTGTTCGGCATTGTCACGATGAACGATATCATTGAGCAGATCGTCGGCGGCTTTGACGAAGAGAGCATTCAGGAGGAAGAAGAAGAGATCGTTCAGCTGGAGGAAAACAAATGGCGCATCAAGGGCAGTGCGTATCTGAGCGTTGTCTGCGAAAAGTTGGATGTGGTATTTGAAGCCGAGGATCTTGTCGCCGAGGAATATGACACGTTTGGCGGTCTTGTCTTCGGACATTACGGTATGATCCCCTCGGACGGCTCTACCTTCTCGATCGATATTGGCTCGACGGTGCACGTAGAGGTCAGATCGATCGTGGATCACCGTATTGAGGAAGCGATCGTGACCGTGACCCG
>JAFTKF010000120.1 GCA_017453405.1 Clostridia bacterium | reverse complement strand
GTTCTGCCGATTCACTTCGCCGCCCACGGTATCTCCCGTCTTTAAGGAAACAGGATCTCCCAACGCATTGCCGTTGATGAGCACCTGAACGGTGGAAAAGCTGGTATCGTTAGGGCGAAATGCCCAGACAAAGCCGTAGCTTGCCGCCTTGTCAAGCGTTACCTTGAAATCCACCGTACCGCCTACACCGCCCGAGCGGAAATAGGTCAATTTGCCCGAGGGCTTCGATTCGGTGATTCCGAGATTCAAGGACCACGCCCATTTGCTTTCCTTATTCACCGTCGTGGTCTTGCCCTCCGAGTCCGTGACCGAAAAGGGAGTGGATTCTCCTTCGTAGATAAGCGTGTCGGCAGCGCTTGCCAGACTGCCGATGGCAAGCATCGGCACAACCAGCATCAGCGCAAGAAGAAGAGAGAGAAACCGTTTCATCATAATCTTCCTTTCCATTCTATCATCTCTGTCATCCGTTTTTGTCTAAAACGGATCATTATACGGTGGCAAGAGGGCTTCAAGTTCCGTCGTCACGCTGTAAAAGCAGCGTGGACAGCTCCTCAGCCATCATGGCGTGACCCGTATCATTCGGGTGAAGCTGATCCGGGAAATTGACAGCTCCCACCTTTTCTTTGGTGAAGGTATACATATCAAAAAAACTGCTTTTGATACCCATTGCCTCAAAACGCGACGGAAGCTTTGCCTGCAGAGCGCGTACCTTGGCGCTTCCCGAGCCGTTGGTGCCGTAGTACATCGGGCAGTTCATCACGATCACCTCGACTGCAGTGTTATTGAAGGTAAGCTCCTTGACAAGATTGTCTGCCGAGGTCAGGTATTTTTCATCGGAGGAAGCGGGCCACGTGCGATCGTAATAGGAATCGTTCGTGCCCAGCATCAGAAACGCATAATCATACATCGGTGCGTATCGGCGAAGCGCGGCGTGCTGTGTCGTACCCCGATAATGCATACCGAGATCGTCGCGCATGGTCTTACCGCTGTTTCCGAGATTCACCACCAGATGATCCTGCCACAAAATGCGCCCAAGCACCGCGGGATACGCGTGGAAATCACGCGCCGTCGAGCCTGCGCCCTCGGTAATGCTGTCACCGATGCAGGCAACTGCAATCAGATCAACCTTAACCGAAAAATCGCTGTCGGCAGTCAGGGAAAGACTGCTGATCCCCTCTGCCATCGTCTTATCAAGATAGTCCTCCACAGCATCCCACGCGTGATAGGTAGAGGCATAGCAGTAGGATTGACGCTTGTTGCCGGTATAGGGAGTAGAATCGTAGCCCGCGCCAACCACCAGCTTTTTGCCCGAAAGCTTCACATAAGTCTTGAAGACATCCAGCGCATCAAGCGGATCGCTTTCCGAACGGTTCGTCGGCCCTACGAGGATCTCCCATTTCCCAACGGCGATTTCGGTATCACGGACACACGGAAGCAAGACCCCTGTCTTAGCATAAAGCCGTTTGGCAAGATCCTCGGCAATGAGTCTGAAAAAATCGTGCTCGGTCGTAAAGGGAGAAAGCACCTCGGGATCATAGAGGCTGTCGGCGTATACGATCGTATAATCTGCCAGCGGCTGTCCGTCGATCGAAAGCGCAAGAGACGAAACGGTCTCGGGCGCGGTCTCAGGTGCTGTCTCGGGCGTTGTCACAACGGTCTCTGCCGTATCCTTTGCCGCATCCGAAACGCTTGTCTGGGGCTGAACGAGCCCGGTTGTGGTATCCGAAAAACCCGAGCAAGCCGCAAACAGCAAAACTACCGTCATCAGCATCAGCAAAAATAAAAGCTTTTTCATTCCGAACCTCCCTGTATCCGACTCTCACACGGCAAGGCAGACGCCGTGCCGTCACTGTGATCTGTTTTTATTGTATCATATTTTCAAAAGAAATCAAGAGGATTTCCGTCTATATTCCGACTGTTTTGCGGTAGAATCGTACCGTTGCGCCTTCAGATCTTCATTTTTGGGAAAATCCCTTGCATAAATTTAAAAAATTTGATATACTAATACCAGAATACTTGACAAAGGTGGAATGTGCGATGATCTTACAGGGCGACAAGCTGAAAAACCATATGAAAGAAGGCGGGATTTCGTCTTTGCAAACATCCTCCCCCGCGATTCGCTGTCATTTTGACAATGGGCAGGAGTTTTACGGAAAAAATCGCACAAAGCCCCTCTTTTCGTGGCATTGCAAGGGCGATTTTCACCTGCCAATCATTCCGTTTCTCGTCACCGTACTTGCGGCGCTTGCCCTTCTTTCCACGGCAAAGCACGCCCTGAAGCACAAAAAGAAGCATTGAGGTAACTATGGCATTGATACAAAAGGGATATCCCTCCTTTCACGATTATATTGACTTTATCAACTACTGTTTTGGTATGAACGGCGCTTCTCACGCCTTCGACAAATTGCTCCCCAAGCTGTACGCCGACGGGAAAACCACTTCTGACGACACCTATTTTGCGCTGGAGGGCGATCGGATCGTCGGTACGGTGCTCGCCTACCCCCTCACCTTTACGGTGGGCAATACCACCCTGCAGGCGCGTGGGATCGGCTCGGTCGCAACCCATCCCCGTCACCGCGGCGAGGGATTTATGAAAGCCATGATGAAGGAAGCGCTTGACGCGATGGCAAGGGACGGCATCGATTTTTCGGTGCTGGGCGGCAGACGGCGGCGCTACTATCACTTTGGCTTTGAGAAATGCGACGGTATGCTCTATTATGCCCTGACACCCAAGACCGTTTCCTATCTTGCCCCCGATACCGAGGGCTACACCATACAACCCATCACGAAAGAAGACACGGCGCTGCTGGATGAATTACATACCCATATGCATCGCCGCCCCTATTACACCCACCGTCCGCGTGAAGCGCTGTACGATATTCTTGTTTCGTGGTACGCAACGCCCTATGCCTATTTCAAGGGCGATCGCCTCGTTGGCTGGGCGATCCACTACGGCAGTAAGCGCCAGCTTTCGGAATTTGAATATCTCGATGAAGCCGCCGTCCCCGCGATGCTGGCTTTGTCGGTCAGGACGCTTGGCGACCTTTCTGTTGCCGTCCCTGCTTATGAAGAGAAAAAAGGCGCATTGATCGACCCCTTTGCCGAGACCGTCACCGATGTCTCCAACGAATGCTTTTTGGTATTCAACTTCAAAAACACGCTTTCTGCCCTCTTGAACCTGAAGGCGGCGCACTGCCCCCTTTGCGACGGCAGTCTGACGGTTGCGATTCATGGCTACGCGAAAACCGAAACCCTCGCGATCACCGTACACCATAACACCGTCAGCGTGGAGGATACCGACCGCACCCCCGAGATCACCCTATCCCTGACCGAAGCCGAGCTTTTCTTTTTCCGCAATCACGCACCGGGGCGCGAAAGGATCAATCCCCAAGCCGCCTCGTGGCTTCCCCTGCCCCTGTTCATTCACGAATGCGATAACGTATGACAAAAACCCCTTTTCGAACTCCGAAAAGGGGTTTTGATGTCTTAATACAGCTTGATCACGTGGTTTTCGATTGCGGCAAAGGCTTCGTCTTCCAGTGCTTGCATATCAAGCTTGGCTTCCTCGGCAAGCACCTTTTCCATCACAGGACGGGTCTTGGGATGCTTCGGGGTGAAGACGGTGCAGCAATCCTCATACGGAAGGATCGAGGTCTCGAAGGTATTGATCTTTCTGGCAATCGCGATAATTTCTTCCTTATCCATACCGATGCAGGGACGGAACACGGGCATTGTCACCACGCTGTCGGTCACGCCGAGCGCCTGCATCGTCTGGCTGGCAACCTGACCGAGGCTTTCGCCCGTGATCAGCGCCTCACAGTAATACGCCTTCGCACAGCGTTCGGCAAGTCGCATCATCGAGCGGCGCAGCAGCAGGGTGAAATAATCCTCGTTGATATGCTTTTTCAGCTCCTCCTGAATCTTAGTCAAGGAGATCACGTGCACATTCATCTTACCCGTGTATTCGGTCACAAGACGGGCAAGCTCTAAAACCTTTTCCTTGGCACGCTCGCTGGTATAGGGGAAGCTTTCGAAGTGAAGCGCATCGATCACCGCGCCGCGCTTGGCGATCATATAGCCCGCAACCGGGGAATCGATACCGCCCGACAGAAGCAGTAACGCTCTGCCCGACGTGCCGCAGGGGATACCGCCCGCGCCCTTGGAGTCGTCGGCGTGCAAAAAGGCAGCGTTTTCGCGGATCTCCACGTGCACAAGCTTTTCGGGGTGGAACAGATCGACCTCAATACCGGGCATGACTTCAAGAAGCGCACAGCCGATCTCGCCCGAAAGCTCGGGGGAGGTCATCGGAAAACGCTTGTCCGCGCGCTTGCCGGTCACCTTGAAGGTTTTCGCACCCGCAAGAAAATCCGGCAGATAGGCTTTGGCGGTTTCGAGAATGGCATCAAGCGTTTTTTCGCAAGAAGCGGCGCGGATCACGTTGACGATACCGAACACCTTTTTCAGGCGGCGAAGCGCCTCGTCAAACAGAAAATCCTCGTCGAGCGGATCGACATACAGCACCGACTGGCCGTAGCGGATCTCGCAGTTGCCAAGCCCCGCAAGACGGCGCTTGACGGTGTTGAGCATTGCGTTTTCAAAATAACTTTTATTGAGTCCCTTCAGTACGATCTCGCCGTACTTACACAAAATAACTTCTTTCATACAGTCTCCTTTCATAAGCGCCGATCTTCACTGCGCTTGGTAGCTATATTCCCTGCCGCGATACACGATCGCTTCTTTCTCGCGATCAAGTGTCCATGTTTTCTCGCGGAATTTGTCACCGTTGATGCCCGTAAAGCGGTCACTGTCCGCCTTCAGGGTGAGTTTGTTTTTAAGAATGCCCTCGCCGACCGTTGCCTCGGCAAGCACCACATTTTTCTGCCGACGGCTGTCGCTCATGGCGAAATAGTACAGCCCGATGCCGTCAAGCATCGAATATTCCCACGTGGCGTCGCAGTGATAATACCTGCCGTCGATCTCGACAAGCGACCATCCGTGCGCCGCACGGTCTCCCGAGCGATAGCCCTTGACAAGATACGCCCTGACCCCCACCTGCCTGAGCAGATAGTTGTAAGCATCCGAGAAGGAATAGCAGATCGCCTTCTTCTCGGTCAGCGCGGTGTAGGCATTGGTCTCGGCTTTGGTATAATCAACCTGAAAATAGTCCACGGTATACGCGATCTCGTGGTAAAGCAGAATGGCTTTTTCGGCTTCCCCATCCCCGAACAGCAAGCTTTTTTGAATGATATCTTCTACCGTATCGCCAAAGGAGGCAAGCTTTTCAAGATGCTCGCTCCGCTCATAGGTGTATGTAAAGCGCAGTGACAGCGATTTTTCGTCTGCCGTCCATGTGCACAGCGCAGAGGGCGGAAATTCATAAAACAAATTGTCCCT
>JAFTKF010000119.1 GCA_017453405.1 Clostridia bacterium | reverse complement strand
TTGATTTTGGCACGAATATGTATTGTTTTTTCTTGCATCTTGTTGTATAATGTATACAACTTGTGATTTTGTAAAAAACCGTCGAATGACTTTGCCATATAAAGGGGGCTGATCCCATGTTACCGTACCAAACTCTTGACAAAAAAGATTTACAAAAAGAATATGACAAGCTGTGGGAAGCGTATCAAGCCTACCGCGCCCGTAAGCTGTCTTTGAATATGGCACGCGGTAAGCCCGATACCGCACAGCTCGATCTGACGCAGGAGATCCTGACGAGCTTTTCCACCTCTGCCGATTGCCTTGCCGAGGACGGCACCGATTGCCGCAACTACGGTCTGCTTGACGGAATTCCCGAGGCAAAGCGGCTGTTTGCCGAGCTTCTCGGCAACACACCCGAGGAATTGATCGTCTGCGGCAACTCCTCGTTGAATCTGATGTACGACACGGTGGTGCGCTGTCTGTTGTACGGTGCGGGTAAGGATGAAACACCGTGGATCAGACAGGGAAAGATCAAATTTCTTTGCCCCGTGCCCGGCTATGACAGACATTTTGCCATTTGTGAAAGCCTCGGTATCGAGATGATCAACGTGCCGATGACCGAAAACGGGCCTGATATGGATACCGTGGAACGCCTTGTTTCTTCGGACAGCGCGATCAAGGGCATCTGGTGTGTGCCGAAATATTCCAATCCCGAGGGTGTGACCTATTCCGACGAAACCGTGCGCCGCTTCGCCGCGCTGAAGCCCGCCGCACGCGATTTCCGCGTGTTCTGGGATAATGCGTATCTCGTCCACGATCTTTATGACGAAAAGGACAGCCTGCTTTCGCTTTCGTCGCTCATCAAGGGCACGGAAAACGCCAATATGGTCTTTGAATTTTTCTCGACCTCCAAAATTTCCTTTCCCGGTGCGGGTGTTGCGGTGATCGCTTCCTCGCACGAGAATATCGACAAGATCAAATCGATTATGACCGTGCAGACGATTGGCTATAATAAGCTCAATATGCTCCGTCACGTGCAGTATTTCAAAAATGCCGAGGGCGTTCTTTCGCATATGAAGCGTCACGCCGCGCTGTTGCGCCCGAAATTTGAAGCGGTGCTGGAGGCATTTGACAAGGAGCTTGCGCCCCTTGGTATCGTCAGCTATACCAAGCCGCGCGGGGGCTACTTCATCAGCCTGAATACCTTGCCGGGATGCGCCAAGCGGGTATATACCCTGATGGCAGATGCCGGTATGACGATGACGCAGGCAGGCGCGACCTTCCCGTACGGCAAAGATCCCGAGGATAAGAATCTCCGCATTGCCCCCTCCTACCCCCCGCTTGCCGAGATCCGATCCGCCACCGAGATCCTTATATGCGCCATCAAGCTGGCAACACTGGAAAAATTGATTGCTGAAATGTAACCCCGGTTTTCAAGACCCTTTCTTTCGGAGAGGGTCTTTTTTCATTTCGCAGAGTCAAGCCTCTTTACAAAAGCTGCGGCATATGGTATACTGTTACTGTAGACGAACCCCGCGAATTCTCAACAAGAGAAAAGGAGAAGATCAAAATGAAACGATTGTTTTTAACACTGCTTGTGCTTGTGCTGATCTGCGGCGTTCTGGCGGCGTGCGGTGGGAATGACACCGAGGCGGTGACGACCGTGAGCACGCCTGTATCAAGCGAGCCTGTCGGAACAGAAGGGCAATTGCCCGAGGGCACACTGTCGGCAGAGGGTGTGTTTTCGGCAGAGCGTTTGGAAGATATCGTCACACTGACAGTTTCCAGCCCTGAGGATGCAGGGGGTACGGTATCGATCGTTCTTCTGTATGACCTTGCCGCGCTTCACACGTGGAAGGATTCTCAAAAGACAAGTCTTGTCAATCTCGGAGAGGTTACGCTCGACGGGGAGGGCAAGGGAAGTCTTCTTTTGTCCTGCGAAGGGGTAAGCGGCAGCTTTTATGCGGTTGTGACAGCGCCAAGCGGCTGTTATATCGGGGAGGTGTCGTGATATGAAAAAACGAATGTGTGCCATTATCAAGCGATTGCTCGCGGTGATGCTTGCGGCGGCAACGCTGCTGGCTGTTCCCACCGTTCGGCTTCAGGCGGCAAATGAGGAGGAAAACACGAAAATGGAAGCAAGAAAAACGCCCTTGATGGGCTGGGCATCCTGGAATGCCTATCGCACCAATATCAGCGAAGAGACGATTCTTGCACAGGCGGAGCTGTTGGTATCGCTCGGACTTCGCGATCTCGGCTATACGTATGTCAATACCGATGACGGCTGGCAGAACGGAAGAGGCGAGGATGGCTTGGTCAAAACCAACCTTCAGCGCTTTCCGTCGGGTATGAAAGCGCTTGCCGATGCGATCCACGCCATGGGACTGAAGGCGGGCATTTATACCGATGCAGGTGCTTCAACCTGCGGTTGGCAGTCTGACGGCGAGGTCAACAATGACAATGTCGGGCTGTACGGTTATGATGAAGCCGATCTGAACCGCTATCTTGTGGAATGGGGCTATGATTTCATCAAGGTCGACTGGTGCGGCGGCGTCAGACTCGGACTGGATCAGAAGGAGCGCTATACCGCCATCGGCAGGATCATTGCCGATATTGAAAAAAAGACCCAAACAGACAAGATCTATAATGTATGCTCCTGGGGCTTTCCGGGAGAATGGGTGGTCGACTGCGCTGACTCCTGGCGCACGGGCGGCGATATTTCCAGCAATTTCGATTCGGTGCTGTATCAGATCGACAACATCAAATCGCTTGCGAAGTATAACGGTCCGGGTCACATCAATGACCTGGATATGATGCAGATCGGCAACGGTATGACATACGAAGAGGACAAATCGCATTTTGCTATGTGGTGTATGATGTCTACACCCCTGATGCTGGGAATGGATCTTAGCAGTATTTCCGAGGAAACGCTGTCGATCGTATCCAATCGGGAGCTGATCGCGATCAATCAGGATCCTGCCTGCATTCAGGCGACGGTTGCCGCCACCTACGGCTCGGTAGAGGCGTGGACGAAGGATCTCGGCACATCCGGCTCGGGCAGAAAGGCAATTGCCCTTCTCAACCGTCGGAATGAAGAAGTGACCTTGACCGTTTCGTTTGAAGAATTGGGTCTTGGCGGTGTCAGCACGGTGCGCGATCTCTGGTCGCACGAGGATGTTGCCACGGGCGACAGCTATACCGTGACACTGCCTGCGCACGGCACGGCAATGCTTGTTGCCGAAGGAACGCCGATCGTTTCAGAAAATGTGGACATCACCCTGCCGGACGGCTCTGATCCCACGGCTTCTATGACGGTAGCCGCCAAGAGCGCGACGGTCAATCTGTCCAAGCTTGGTACATACGATTGGCGGCATTTTGCCAAAATCAATACCGCAAAACAGTCAAGCCCCGCAGAGATCACGCTATCCTATGAAGGCTCGTATACGGCGTATGATAATGCCGCCGCGCGCTATCGCTGGACCGATGCCGCGGGGGATACCCCGTCGGGCGCATCGACAAGCGGCATCGGGGTGATCGGTGTGGGTGCGTATATGCTGCTTTCCACACCCTGCGACGGCAATCTGCGGACACTGACGGTTGCGATCGGCTCGTATTCCGCCGATATGCTCGTGGAATTGATCGTGGGCGGCAAGGTCATCGATACGGTAGAGCTTCGCGGTGCCGCCGACAGAAAGGTCGACAGATTGCTGACCGTCAGCTACTCCAGCGATAAGCCCACTACAGCGTATCTGCGCTGGACGGTCACGAAAAAGCACGGTACTTCGGAAAGCGTGAATATTGAAGGCGCCGCCCTCAGGATACAGGCAAAAGCAAACACCCTGTCTGCCATTTCGGTGGATCAGAATGCGACCCCCGGAAGGCTGTCGGCAAGTGTTCGCCTGACGGCGGTGGAAGATGCCTGTCTCCACTGGGTACTGAAGTCGCCGAGCGGCAAGCTTCACACGGTTCAGAGCGAGGCGGTGACGGCATCGGAAGGTGTAATTACCAAGACGCTTCTTACAGAGCTTCCCACCGACTTTGAAGGTGAATTGCAGGCATATCTCTGGAACAAAGCCGATCTTCCGCTTGCGCAGAGCGTCAAGGCGGCAGTCCGTCCTGCCTTTGGTGCTTCCCGTACGGTCGGCCCGATGACGGCAAAGGGGCTTCTTGCCAAAGGGGCAATGCTTCTGGATGTCCGCAGTGCGGCGGAATATGCAACAGAGCATCTGACAGGCGCTGTCAATCTCGACTATACCGAGATCGCTTCCGGTATTGAAGCGCTCATTCCCGACAAAACACAGCCGCTTCTGGTCTATTGCTCCTCGGCAAAGCGCTCGGCGCAGGCGGTGAAAACGCTGACAAGACTTGGGTATACTGCAGTCTATCATCTAGGCAGTATGGCAAATCTGTCTGCAGAGCCGATGATCACCTTCTCGTCCGATACCTGCAAGGTCATAACGGCAGGCGAGCGCGTGGGGGTCAGCTTCACAGCCAGTCCGTATGACACTCCCACGGTCTATCTGTCGGCAGGCAAGCAGTCCACCTTCAAGGATTCCGTACCGATGCAGGAATTCCGTGTACCCGATGTCGATGCCTATTATCTGACACTGAAGGCATATCTGGTGCAGGACGGGATTTGCTACGCCGAAACCGAAAAGGAGTTTATTTTCTGGTCAGACAAGACGGTCGATGTGTATGCCACCGCACTTGACTGGAGCGAGGCAACGATCGGTTGGGGCAGTATCCGCACCGACCGTTCGGTGGAAGGCAATCCCTTGAGACTTGCCGGGAAAACCTTCTCTCACGGAATCGGCACGCACGCCACCTCGCGCATCACGATGGCGATTCCCGACGGCGCGAAAAAATTCCTTGCGGTTGCAGAAGGCGACCTTGAAAAATCGGGAGAAGAAACGATGATGTTTTATGTCTATATCGACGGCAAGGAGGTCGATCATTCCTCGCTGATCCGCATCGGTCAGCATTATGTCTTTGATATTGATATTCCCGAGGATGCCCAAACGATCACACTGTATGCCTATGAGGGTACTTTCGGCGGCAATACCAACGATCACGCCGACTGGTGCGTTGCGGGCTTCTTCAAAACGGTGACTTCGCAATAAACCGAGGATACAACAGTCTGAAATCAAGAAACAGCCCATCCCTTGTGTGGATGGGCTGTTTTGATCAGAATGTTTGTTACCCCTGCCCGAGCTGATAGGCGCCTCTTGCCCAGAGAATCCATTTCGAGCGGTCGAGAGGGTTGACACCGCGGCGCGGGGAGATATGCTCCTTGCCGTCACGGCATTCGCGGTAACCATAGAAGGCGGTGCTGACGGCGGCTTTGCCCGAAGACAGCGAGGCAAGCTTTTGGGGAAACTCCATCGAGGTCGCGGCAGGGACGATGGCATCGAGTGTCATGGTCTCCTTATGCATCACGGGGGCATCGCATTCGCCGCCCATGCGGATGATTTCGGAAAGGATCTTGCCGTAAAGCTCGGCGGGGGAGGCGATGTGCAGCTTCAGAAGTGGCTCAAGGATGGTCGTGCCGAGGGAGGCAAGTCCGTTCATAAACGCCATCGGAGTGCACACGAAAAAGTCAAGCGGATGGGTGTGGATCGTGTGATGCTCACCTCCCACAAGGGTGCATTTGAAGTCGGTGACCTCCCAGCCGTACAGCCCCTGCGCAAGACACTCCTCAAACGAGCGGCGGATATGGGTCTGATAACGGTAAAAGCACTGATTGGAGGGCAGCTTGCCGTGGTAGGAGACCCCGTATCCGCGCGGCATCGGCTCAAATTCGAATTTGACCACCGCCCAACAGGGCTTGGGCATGGTATAATCGGCATAGGCAATGCCGGCTTTTGTCGGTGTTTCTTTATAAATGACCGTCGGGGGCGAAAAGCTTGCGTGAATGCCGTAGCGCTCAATCAGAAGCGCGTCAATGATCTCCAGTTGGATCTTGCCCGTGGTGTTGATGATGATCTCACGCTGACCGTTTTCCCATTTGGCATCGATGTACGGCTCTTCATCCGATAGCTTGGCAAGAGCGGCGGCAAGGGCAGGAATGGCATCGGGGGCGGGATCGGTCGGGGTGACCTTCACGCGCAGAAATGGCGTGGCAAGGCGATAGGCTGTGCCGTCGGTTACCGATCCGATAAACTGTCCCGTTTTTGCCGATGAAAGTCCGCACAAGGCGGCAATATCGCCTGCGGTGACAATGCCGGCATCGGTATATTTACTGCCGCTGAATTTTCTGATCTGTGAGACCTTTTCACGCGGGGGCTTGTCTTCCTCGCTCTCGACGGCATCGCTGACCGTCAGCTTCGCATCGGTGGGCGAAAGCAGGGTGATCTCGTCGCGGTTTTCGATCTCGCCGCCGAATAAGCGCACGTGCGCGATCTTCCCCATTGCGGGGTCGTGCTCGATCTTGAAAATAACGCCCGAAAGCGTGTCGGTCGCGCGGTGCGCGGCGGAGGGCATATAGCGCGTGAGAACCTGAAGAAGCTCGGTAACGCCCACGCCAAGCTTTGCCGAGCCTGCCAGAATGGGAAGGGTGCGGCAGGCAGTCACGCTGTCGCGAAAGAGTGCTTCGGCGCGATCGAGTGAAAGGGCGGTGTCCGATAAAAACGCTTCCTCGGCTTCGGGGTCGCTGTCGCACAGTGCCTCGGTGACGGCAAGGGCAAAGGCGTCGCCGCTCAATAGCGCCACCGTGGGATGATCGGTCTCCTCGTTTGACACATCGGCAAGAAGGATCGGGCGGCGCTCGGAAAGCGCGGCAAGCTCGTTGACGATGGCGCCGACATCACTGCCGAGGCGGTCGATCTTATTGATAAAGACAAGGCAGGGAAGCTGTAAGCTGTTCAGTGCCTTCAGAAGCGTTTCGGTGTGTGCGCGGACACCTTCGACGGCAGAGATCAGAAGGATCGCGTAATCCAAGGCGGCAAGTGAGCGCTCGACCTCGCCCACAAAGTCAATATGTCCGGGGGTGTCGATCAGGTTGATCCTGACACCGTCAGCATTTGCCGTGGCAGTCGCCGCACGCACCGAAATGCCGCGTGCTTTTTCAATTGCCATACTGTCGGTGGCAGTCGTACCGCTGTCAACACTGCCCGCCTGACGGAGTGCGCCCGTCTTGAAGAGGATCTGCTCGGTCAGGGTGGTTTTGCCCGAGTCTACGTGCGCAAGAATTCCGACATTGTGGATCATACCGTCACTCCTTTTCCTTGTTTATCAAAACCGATCTTGTTACCGTCTATTATAGCACATAGGGGTTTCAGAGTCAATAACACAGAAATTTTTTTATTTTTATGTGACTTTCATCAAAAAGTTTTGAAAAAATACGGCAATTTCTACATTCTGCCCCTTGTATGCCACGTACTTGTGTGATACAATAAAGCATAGATTGCAGGATGCCATATACAAATATATATAAAGTAAGGTTTTTTACCGTGAAAGCTGTTATTACCGTAACCGGCAAGGATACGATGGGTATCATTTCCCTTGTCAGTGCCAAATGCGCCGAATGCTCGGCAAACATTCTTGAGATCACGCAGTCGGTCCTGTCCGATTACTTTGTGATGATTATGTTGGTGGATATTTCCGCTCTGAAAATGCCCTTCAACGCCTTTGTTGACAGTATGGAGACCCTCGGCAAGGAAGCCCGTCTTGATATCCACACGATGCACGAGGATATTTTCAA
>JAFTKF010000118.1 GCA_017453405.1 Clostridia bacterium | reverse complement strand
CTGCCGCTTGGCGCGCAGGGTTTTGAGGATCACGCCCGTGCGTTCGCTGACCGAGGAGGGGCGCTGGGTGATGATGTGGGTCAGCGTTTTGGCGGCATCGTCGTTTTTCATCGTTTCGTCAAGACGGAGGCGCTTCAGAATGCGGTCGAGTGCTTCCAGCAGATACGCGCTTTCCTGATCGGCAACAAAGGTTTTATCGATACCGACTTCGTCGGTTTCCTTGGTGAATCTGCCGAAGAACTGCTTATAGCGCTCGGCAAGATACGCCGCCTCTTCCTTAGCACGTTGATATTCAATTAAGGTTCTGACAAGGTCTTCACGGGGGTCGACCTCCACACCGTCCACAACCGCCTTGGGCAGAAGCATACGGCTTTTGATCAGCATCAATTCACTTGCCATCACAATGAATTCCGAGGCAATATCCATATCAAGCTTTTGCATTTTCTTAATATAGTCCATATACTGATCGAAAATGATCGCAATCGGAATATCGTAAATATCAATTTCGTTTTTGGCGATCAGCGAAAGTAGTAGATCAAGAGGCCCTTCAAAGACCTCAAGCTTATAGCTGAGTTTGGTTTCTTCCATAAGAAAACGTCCTTGTTTTGAAAATCAGAAGATCAGAAAGGCGAGCTTCATAAAAAGATAGAGAAGCTTATCGGCAATCCATTGGATCGGGGTCCAGAAATAGCCCGAAGCCATACCGATGAGGATCACAATCATAATCACGCGTTCGTATTTCATAATGCTGAAATACCATTTGGTGGGCAAAAAGAGCAAAAGCACGCGCGAGCCGTCAAAGGGAGGCAGGGGAATGAGGTTGAAAACGGCGTAGGTCACATTGATCAGCGCGAAATAATAGAAGAAGAGAATGGCGGCGATCACAAGGTTGGAATCGTAGCTTCCGAAAAAGCGGTTCAGCATCGCATAGACGAGTGCGCCGAACAGACCGAGAATGAGGTTCATCATAGGGCCTGCGAGCGCGGTCAGTGCCATCCCCTTTTTGGGGTTTTTGAAATAACGGGTGTTGACGGGTACGGGCTTTGCCCAGCCGTAGCCGGTCAGAAGCATCAGTACAGTGCCGATCGGGTCGAGATGCTTCAGGGGGTTCAGTGTCAGTCTGCCGAGGGCTTTGGCGGTGGGGTCGCCGCATTTATAGGCGATGTATCCGTGTGCCGCCTCGTGCAGAGAAAGGGAGATCAGAATTGTGGGGAGCGTCAGCAGCAGCGAAAGCATCGCTGTGCTGAAGTCACCCGAACGAAGAAGATTCAGTAACATAGGTATCCTTTCGTAAGGGTCATAGGGTCAGGGTTGTGGCTTATGCGCGTTCGGCGGCTTCGAAGATCAGCTGTAAGACGCCGTCCTTGCCTTCCCCCGTCAGCGAGGAGAACAGAACGATCCCTTCTGCCTTTTGTGTATAGGGTGAGGTAATGAGACGCTCCAGCATTTTGTTGCGGTCGGTCTTGTTGGGCTTATCTGCCTTGGTGGCAACGATGAAATGCGGAATGTCTGCTTCCATTAAAAAGTTCAGCATCATTTCGTCGTCCTTCGTCAAGCCGACCTTCAGATCCACCAGCTGTGCCACCGCCGTGACAGAGGAGTTTTTTTGGGTGAAATAGCTGTCGGTGAGGTTCGACCATTTGCGCTTTTCGGCTTCGGTGCGCTTGGCAAAGCCGTAGCCCGGCAGGTCGACGAGGTAAAACTGTCCGTCTACATCGTAAAAATTGATGGTGATGGTTTTTCCGGGGCTTTGGGATACGCGGGCATAGCTTTTTCTGCCGATCACGGTATTGATCAGCGAGCTTTTGCCGACGTTCGATCTGCCCGAGAGCGCGATCTGCGGGCGGTTATCCTTGGGAAACTGTGAGGCGAGCCCTGCTGTGATACTAAGTGTTGTCCGCACGATATTCGCTTTCATAGCTACTCCTTGTTACGCTTTGATAAGGGGGTGTGATCACCGAAGAATCTCCCACGGGCGTCTCGGTGAGGGCGTGCTTCAGCACGTCGTCAACGGTGCGGCAGGGGATAAAGGTGATCTCTTCTTTAATGTAGTCTTCCAGACGGGCAAGGTCTTTCAGATTGTCCTGCGGAATGAGAACGGTGCGAATGCCGCTCTTGTATGCCGCCATCGTCTTTTCGCGAAGACCGCCGATGGCAAGCACTCTGCCCGAGAGGGTGACTTCGCCTGTCATTGCCACATCGTGTCGCACGGGAATGCCCGAAAGCAGACTGATTAGAGCAGTAACAAGGGTCACACCTGCCGAAGGACCGTCCTTCGGCACAGCACCTTCGGGGAAGTGCACGTGAATGTCACGCGTTTTATGGAAATCGGAGGGCAGGTGATAGATCTCGCTTCTCACACGTGCGATCGAAACGGCAATTTTCGCCGATTCCTTCATCACATCGCCAAGCGAGCCGGTCAGCTCCAGCTTGCCCGTGCCGGGCATTGCCACAGCTTCCACACGAAGCAGCTCGCCTCCGATCTCGGTATAGGCAAGACCGTTGACAACGCCCACTTCATCTTCGGTGAGAACGGGATCGTCGATGACCTTCGGCGCACCGAGATAGCTGACGATGTCTTTGGCGGTGACGGTGGTAATATGCATTTTGGCGTTCGGGTCGGCTTCCTTTTCAGCGACGGTACGGGTGGCGATCTTGCGGCATACGGCAGAAAGCTCGCGTTCGAGGTTTCTTACCCCCGCTTCACGGGTGTAGTGGTCGATGATCTCATAGATCGCATCCTCGCGGATCCGCACGTAGCGCTTGACAAGTCCGTTTTTCAAAAGCACCTTGGGAATCAGGTGATTCTTGGCAATGGCGCATTTTTCCGAACGGGTATAGGTCTTCAGCTCAATGATCTCCATACGGTCAAGAAGCGGACGGGAGACGGTATCGAGCGTATTGGCAGTGGCAATAAAGAAACAGTCGGAAAGATCGAAGGGCAATTCGATGAAATGGTCACGGAACGCCTTGTTCTGATCGGGGTCAAGTACCTCAAGTAGAGCGGAAGAGGGGTCTCCATGCGCATCTTTGGTGAGCTTGTCGATCTCGTCGAGCAGGATCACGGGATTTTTCACACCGGCTTCGGTGACGGCGTGTATAATTCTTCCGGGCATCGAGCCGATATAGGTCTTTCTGTGACCGCGGATGTCGCTTTCGTCGCGCACGCCGCCGAGGGCAACGCGTACAAATTTGCGGTTCATCGCCCGTGCGATCGAGGAGGCAATGGAGGTTTTGCCGACACCGGGCGCGCCGACAAGACACAAAATCTGACTCTTCTGGCGGTCGGTCAGCTTTTCGACAGAAAGAAATTCAAGAATTCTGTCCTTGACTTCCTGAAGACCCCAGTGCTCGCGGTCAAGGATCTCGCGCGCTTTGGCAATGACGATGGTATCCTCGGAGCTTTCGTTCCAGGGAAGCTCCAGAACGGCATCCAGATAGCCGCGGATCACGGTGCTTTCTGCCGAAGCGTAAGGCATTTTGGCAAGCTTATTGGCTTCCTTGACCAGCTTTTCGGTGACAGTCGCGGGAAGATCAGCCTTCAGAATGCGGGACATATATTCGACGATCTCTTCATCGCCCTCGTCGCCCTCACCAAGCTCGTCCTGCAGGACCTTGATCTGCTCACGCATATAGTATTGACGCTGATTTTCGTCCATACGTTCTTTGACCTTGTGATGAATGCCAAGCTCGGACATAAGAATACGGACATCTCTGCCAAGCTTATAGATCACAAGCTCGGCACGGCGCTTGACATCGATCTCTTCCAAGACATCCAGTCTGTCGCGCAGTCTGGGAAGCGCGAGAGATGCAATGCGGTCGACGGTTTCGGAAAGACTTTTGGCGTTCTGGATGCGCTCGATTTTGGGATCCTGCTCCTTTTGCGCGTTTCTGGCAAGATCAAGGAAGGTGGATAACAGCTCACGGCGCAAGAATTCCTCGTCGCCGTCGGTTTCGTTGGCGGGGTCGGGACGGAAGACGACCTCGGCTGCGTAAAAGTCCTTTTCTTCGCTGATCGAGACGATCTCACAGCGCATACGGCCTCTTAGCTTGATGCGGGTAGCGCCATGCTCGTTGATCCGCATCGAAGTGACCTCGGAAACGGTGGCAAGACAGCCCACAAGGGCGTCGGCAGGGTTTTCGGTTTCGGGATTCAGTACCGTCAGCACGTAACTACCGGAGCGGTAGGCATCGTCTGCCGCCGCAATGGCGGAACGGTCTTCGG
>JAFTKF010000117.1 GCA_017453405.1 Clostridia bacterium | reverse complement strand
GGTGGATGTATCCCCGCGTCCCTGATCGATACGCCCATCGATTATGACAACCTGCTTGCCATCGGCTCTATGATGGGTTCGGGCGGCTTGATCGTTATGGACGAAGATACTTGTATGGTCGACCTTGCTCGTTTCTTCCTTGACTTTACGGTAGATGAGTCTTGCGGTAAATGTACGCCTTGTCGTGTTGGTACCAAGAGATTGCTGGAAATCCTGGATAAGATCATTGCCGGCAACGGTGAAATGGAAGACCTTGACAGATTGGAAGAGCTTTCCAACTACATCAAGAGCGCTTCGCTCTGTGGTTTGGGTCAGACCGCGCCCAACCCCGTACTCTCCACTCTGCGTTATTTCAGAGATGAGTATGTTGCACATATCGTTGACAAGAGATGTCCCGCCGGTGTATGTAAGAGCCTGCTCCAGTACAAGATCGACGCCGACAAGTGTAAGGGTTGTACCCTCTGCGCGAGAAAGTGTCCTGTTGGCGCGATCAGCGGTACGGTTAAGAATCCTCATGTCATCGATGCCGCTAAGTGCGTGAAGTGCGGCGTTTGTATGTCCAGCTGTAAGTTCGGCGCGATCATCAAGGAATAAGAAATGAGATACTCGATTAAGGATCTGATCAATATTAAAATTAACGGTAAAGACTATACCGTTCCCAAGGGCATTACGGTTCTCGAAGCTTGCCGCTATGCCAAAGTCGATATCCCTACGCTTTGCTACCTGAAGGATATCAATGAAATCGGCGCTTGCCGTCTCTGCCTTGTTGAAGTGAAGGGCGCAAGAGGTCTTGTTACCGCCTGCGTATATCCCGTTGACCGCGACGGCACCGAAATCGTTACCAATTCGCCTGCTATTATGAAGGCAAGAAAAACCAACCTTGAGCTGCTTCTGTCCAACCACGACAGAAAGTGTCTCTCTTGCGCACGCTCCACCACCTGCGAGCTTCAGAAGCTCTGCAACGATTACGGTGTTGACGAAACCACCTTTGAAGGTGATAAGAGCGAACGCTATATCGATACCTCGTCTGCCGCTATCGTGCGCGACTCCGGTAAGTGCATTCTCTGCCGCCGTTGCTCGGCTGTTTGTCAGCACGTTCAGGGCATTGGTGTTATCGGCGCGAATGACCGTGGCTATGACACACACATCGGCTGTGCTTTCGATATCAACCTTGCTGATACCTCCTGCATCAACTGCGGTCAGTGCGTAGTTGCCTGCCCCACCGGTGCACTGGTTGAAAAGGATGATACCGATAAGGTATTTGCCGCTCTTGCCGATCCTACCAAGCACGTAGCGATCTGCTGCGCTCCCTCTGTCCGTGCGCAGATCGGCGAATGCTTCGGCTACGCGCCCGGCACAGACACCGAAGGCAAGATGGTTGCCGCTACCAAGGCACTTGGCTTTGACGGTGTTTATGATATGAACCTCACCGCAGACCTCACCATTATGGAAGAAGCAACCGAATTCCTTGGAAGAGTCAAGAACGGCGGCGCACTTCCTATGATCACTTCCTGCTCGCCCGGTTGGATCAAGTTCTGCGAACACTATTTCCCCGAAATGACCGAAAATCTTTCGACCTGCAAGAGCCCTCAGCAGATGTTCGGTGCAATGTATAAGACCTACTACGCACAGAAGATGGGTCTTGATCCCAAGGATATCGTATTCGTATCCGCGATCCCCTGCACCGCGAAGAAGTTCGAGATCGGACGTCCCGATCAGTCTGCTGCAGGTGTTCCCGATGTTGATATCGCAATCACCACAAGAGAGCTTGCCAGAATGATTCAGAAGGCAGGCATTGACTTCAAGGCAATCGAAGACGAGAAGTTCGACGATCCCTTTGGCATCGGCTCGGGCGCAGGCGTTATCTTCGGTGCTACCGGTGGCGTTATGGAAGCTGCTCTCAGAACGGCTGCAGAAGTCATCGAAGGCAAGCCCCTTGAAAAGCTGGAATTCTCGGAAGTCAGAGGTACGGAAGGTGTTAAGTTCGCTTCCTACTCGCTGGGCGGTATGACCATTAATGTTGCGATCGCATCCGGCACTGCTAACGCGAAGAAGCTTCTGAAGGATGTTCAGGCAGGCAAGGTAGACGTTCAGTTTATCGAAATTATGGCTTGCCCCGGCGGTTGCGTCAATGGCGGCGGTCAGCCTTATCAGCCCGCTTCTGTCCGCAACAACGTAGACCTCCGCGCACTGCGTGCATCGGTTCTCTACACCGCTGACAGCAAGATGGACCTCAGAAAGAGCCACGAAAACTCTGCTGTTAAGATGCTCTACGATGAATTCTTCGGCGAGCCCAACAGCCACAAGGCTCACGAGATCCTGCACACCTCCTATATCAAGAGAGGTCTTTAAGCAAATCAAAAATCCCTCATTCGCTCTCGAATGAGGGATTTTTTTGAAAAATTTTCATTTTTTTGTAACCAACGGGTAGAAAAATCCGTCTTATTGAGTGAAGGTACCTGAAAACTGCGGAGGTGAGGCTATGGAGGATCACAAGATCATTGCGCTATTTGGCGAGCGTTCGGAGGATGCGCTGAAAGTACTTGCCGAGAAGTACGGCAGGCTGTGTTATACGGTTGCCAACGGCATTCTTTCGTCGCATGAGGAAGCAGAGGAATGTGTCAATGACACCTATCTGCGCGCGTGGGAGAATATTCCGCCCGATGAGCCGCAAAAGCTTTCGGCATATCTTGCTAAGATCACGCGCAATCTTGCCCTTGACCGATTAGAAAGCCGTAAAAGCCTGAAGCGCGGCGGAATGCTTGTGCTTGAGGAGCTGAGTGACGCGATCCCTTCGGCATCGCAAGACACACTTTCGGATGAGATCGTTTTGAAAAGTGCTCTCAACAGCTTTTTACAAGCGCTTCCCGAGCTTACGCGCAAAGTCTTCCTTGGCAGATATTTTTACTGTATGTCGGTCAAACAGCTTGCCCGTGAGCACGCGATCGGCGCAAGCCACGTGAAAATTTTATTATACCGCACCCGTCTTTCCCTAAAGGAATACCTTGAAAAAGAAGGTATTGTGATCTGACAACGCTCAGAAAGGAACAAAATTATGAAAAAAACATCACTATTTTCGGCGTTTTCGCTGGTAGATGACATGTTCATTGCCGAAGCTGCGCCTTCACAGTCCAAAAAGAACACACGCGTTCTTTGGCGTGTGGCGATTCCCACCATTGCCGCTTGCCTTGCGTTTGCTTTGATCTTGCCGCTCAGTATTATGGTGTATTCACGTTTTACCGGGGATGCGGCGGATTGTACGACATCTGCGTCGGGGTCAAACTTCCTGCCTTGTGTAACGGCACCCGAGGAAGATATGTTTGATGCGTCTGCCGGTGCGCCCGATGAGGAATGGGGAGCGCTTTTGCCTGCACCGAGCGAACCTGACCCGATCAAACCCGGTCAATCGGGGGATTCCTACACCGAAACGGTGGAAAACGGTTTTGTGTCGACGGTGACCAATAACAAGAGTTTTTTCTCCATCGACTATTCGACGGCATCGTATCCCAATATCCGCGCCCTTGTTGAAAAGGGAATCGTGCCGCAGGTAAATGCGGTGCGTATGGAGGAGATGCTCAATTATTTCAACTATGACTACGCGACACCGACTGATGATGCGATCCTTGGCTTAACGGCATCGCTGTTTGATACGCCGTTCAATGCCGAAACCAAGCTTCTCACGGTGGGACTTAAGGCAGAGGAAATTGAGTTTTCCGAGGTTGAGAATAATCTTGTGTTCCTCATTGATGTCAGCGGCTCGATGTCGGATGCCAATAAGCTTCCGCTCGTACAGCAGGCATTCAGCTTGCTTGTTGAAAATCTCAATCCCGCCGACCGCGTGTCGGTCGTGACATATGCTTCCAGTGACAGAGTGGCACTTTCGGGGGCGTACGGATACGAAAAAAACAAGATTCTTGCCGTCATAGACGATCTGATGGCAGGCGGCTCGACCGCGGGCAGTGCCGGCATCTCGACGGCGTATCAGCTTGCGAAGGAGTATTTCATTGAGGGTGGCAACAACCGCGTGATCCTGATGACTGACGGTGATTTCAATGTCGGTGTGACCGACAACAAATCGCTGGAGGAGTTTATTGCCGACAAGCGAAAAACGGGCGTGTACTTCTCGGTATACGGCTTCGGTATGGGTAACTGGAAAGCTGATAAGATGGAAACACTTGCCCTGAACGGCAATGGCGCGTATGGCTATATCGATTCGATCAAGGAAGCCCGCCGCGCGCTTGTGGAAGAGATCGGCGGAAGTCTTGTTACGGTGGCGAAGGATGTGAAGGCAGGTATCGAATTCAATCCCGACTATATCGAAAGCTACCGACTGATCGGCTATGAAAACAAGCTTCTCACCGAGGAGGAGTTTGAAAATACCGAAACCGACGCGGGTGAGCTTGGCGCGGGACACACCGTTACAGTCGTGTACGAGGTAAAGCTGACCGCTGACGCACTGGCGAAGGGCGGCACGCTCGGCGAGGTCAAGCTGAAGTATAAAACGCCTGACACCGGCGAGAACCGCGAGGCAACACTTTCGATCGCGACAGAGGTCTATCACGAAACGCTCACCGTGCAGGATACCTTTATCGCGGCGGTGGTGGAATTTGCCCATATTATGAGAAAGTCCGATTACCGTGCGGATGCGTCGCTTGAAAGCGTTGTTGCCCGTCTTGAAGCACTTGATTTTTCGGATGACGAGTATAAAGCAGAATTCCGCGAGATCGTGAAGAAGTATATGGCACTTGTGACGGAATGACGAAAAGCAACCGTCGGTTGACAACTGACGGTTGACAAGCGAAGCAGCAACGAATAGTTGACAACCGACGGTTGTCTTGAAGCAAGGCGTCGCTTGTTGACATCAAAACCCCCGACAGTACACCTTCAAGTGGACTGTCGGGGGTTTGTTTTCGTGAAGTGCAATTGCGCTAAAAGGAGACTGCTGATGGCATAGAGTTTTCCGGAGGGCTTTGTTTCGATATCGTAAAAACAGACCAACGGCTCGCCGTTGGTCTGTTTGAAGGGGTTTTATTACTTCGAAAGTCTTGCTTCGAGAGCGTTCAGCTGCTTCTGAAGCTCTTCGGGAACGGTATCGCCGATCAGCGCGTAGAATTCGCGGATGTTGGCAATATCGGCAAGCCAGCTTTCCTTGTCAACCGAAAGAAGCTCTTCCATGGTCTCAGTCGAGAGATCAAGACCGGTGACATCAATATCAGCGGCATCCGGAATATAACCGATCTCGGTTTCCTTTGCGGAAGCCTTACCGTCGCAACGGTCGAGCATCCAAAGAAGAACGCGGAGGTTGTCACCGAAGCCGGGCCAAATGAAGTTGCCCTCGTCATCGGTTCTGAACCAGTTGACGTGGAAGATCTTGGGTGCTTTTTCGATCTTCTTGCCCATATCGAGCCAGTGTGCGAAATAGTCACCCATATTGTAACCAACGAAGGGACGCATTGCCATGGGGTCGCGTCTGACGACACCGACAGCACCCGAAGCGGCGGCGGTGGTTTCGGAAGCCATGATCGAGCCTACGAACGTACCGTGGTTCCAGTCAAAGGACTGATACACAAGGGGAGCGGTCTTGGCGCGTCTGCCACCGAATACGATCGCATCGATCGGCACGCCGTTGGGGTTGTTGAATTCCTTCGAAATGCAGGGGCAGTTTTCTGCTTTTGCGGTAAAGCGGGAGTTGGGATGCGCGCCGCAGGTCGACTTGTCAGCCTTGTTATATTTGGTGCAGTCCCAAGGATTGCCCTTCCAGTCGATGGCTTCTGTAG
>JAFTKF010000008.1 GCA_017453405.1 Clostridia bacterium | reverse complement strand
CTGATCCGTTCTTCCATCGCTTCTCCTCCGCTTGGTAAAAATGGGGCTGTCGCATCACGGCGTCAGCCCCATATGACAGCTATCTCAATGTCCGTCTGTCAGCATATGCCGACCGATACAGCATAGAAAAAAGCACTCAGATCGACATGATCTCGGTCTTTTTCTTGTCGACGATCACATCAATATTCTTGATATAACTATCGGTGATCTTCTGAATATCGTTGCCCGACTGCTTTTCTTCGTCTTCGGTCATTTCGCTCTTCTTCTTCATATCCTTGCACTTATCCATCGCGTCACGGCGGATATTACGAACGGCAACCTTCGCCTCTTCGCCCATCTTCACGACCTGCTTGGAAAGCTCTTTTCTGCGTTCCTCGGTCAACTGCGGGAAAGAAAGACGGATCACAGAACCGTCGTTCTGGGGTGTGATGCCGACATCGGAAGCGAGAATCGCCTTTTCGATGGGCTTCAGGGTGGACTTATCCCAAGGCTGAATGGAAAGCGTTCTTGCATCAATTGCCTTGATCTGGGCAATGTCGCGAATGGGAGTGGGCATACCGTAGTAGTCTACTCTGACCTTGTCAAGAACAGCGGCATTTGCCTTGCCGACTCTGACGGTAGCAAGCTCGTCCTCAAAGTGAGCAACGGCTTTCTTCATTTTTTCTTCATAAGGCTTAATATCGATCTTCATACTGGTTGATCCTTTCGGTTTTATCTGTATTTTTATTGAGTTTCACGGTTGTGCATCAAAGTGCCGATCTTCTCGCCGTGCACCACGCGAAGAATATTTTCGGGGTCGGACAGTCCAAAGAGGCAGATCTTCAATTTGTTTTCCATCGCAAACGCCGTCGCCGCGGTGTCGATTACCACAAGATGCTGCTCTAAAACATCTTCATATGTAATATCGTCAAGCTTTTTGGCGGTGGGGTCTTTTTTCGGATCGGCGGTATACACGCCGTCAATATTCTTGGCAAACAGAAGCGCATCCACTTCCAGCTGTGCGCCGCGAAGCACAGCGCCCGTATCGGTCGAGAAGAAGGGGTGACCGGTACCGCAGCAGAAGATGACGACCTTCCCTGCCTTCAGATAGGCATCGGCAAGATCCTTGGTATAATATTCCGCAAACGGCTCGATCTTCACAGCCGACAGCACCTTGGCATCCACACCAAGCGAGATCAGGGTATCCTGAAGGGCAATCGAGTTGATCACCGTCGCCAGCATTCCCATATTATCCGCCTTTGTGCGATCCATTTTTCCGCTCGATATGCCGCGCCAGATATTGCCCGCACCGATGACCAAAGATACTTCAACGCCGTCCAGAACGGCTTTTTTGATCACTTCACACACGGCATTCACCGTGTCAAAATTCAGAATTCCGTCTTTTCCCTGCAGGGCTTCCCCGCTGAGCTTCAGAAGAATCCGTTTATACAAGAGTTCGCTCATACACGTATCCTTTCCCAATTCATACTCCAAATCATATAGGTATATTTTACATTATTATGACCGTTTTGTAAAGAGTTTTTTTGTAATTGATCAAAATTTTTTCAAAAAAGACACGTGCCGTCTCACCATCACACATTCTCTACCTTGATCAGGTTGGTATTGCCCGAAAGACCTGCCGTGTCACCGCCGGTGATCACGATCTTGTCCCCCTTGGTCAGGGAAAACGTACTTTGCGCGATCTTTTTCGCGGTGTAGAACAACACATCGGTAGAGGTGAATTTTTCGCAAATGGCAGGCACAACACCCCACGAAAGCGCAAGCTTGCGCCAAGTGGTTTCGTCGGTCGTCAGCCCGATAATGTCGACGGGAGAGCGAAACCGCGAGACCATCCGCGCCGTCATGCCCGACAGCGAGCAGGCAACGATCGCCTTGGCATCCACATCGATCGACATACCGCAGGTCGCGTGGGAAATGGCATCGGCAGTGCTCTTGATGGTAAACGCCGTGCCGTAAAAGCGTTCCTTATAATCGATCGTGCGCTCGGTCGTTTCGGCGATCTTTGCCATGGTTTTCACCGCTTCCACGGGATATTTTCCCGCCGCCGTTTCGCCCGACAGCATAATGGCGCTCGTGCCGTCGTAAACCGCGTTGGCAATATCCGAAATTTCCGCACGGGTAGGACGGGGATTCTGAATCATCGATTCCAGCATTTCGGTTGCCGTGATCACACGCTTGCCCAACATACGGCATTTGGTGATCAGCTTTTTCTGAATGGCGGGAAGCTGTTCAAAGGGGATCTCCACACCCATATCGCCGCGCGCCACCATAATGCCGTCACAGCATTCCGAGATCTCTTCAATATTGTCAACACCCGACTGATTTTCAATCTTGGCGATCAGCTCGACCTCGTTGGCATCCAGCTCCTTCAAAAAGCCCTTGACATCCACAAGATCCTGCTTGCGCGACACAAACGAGCAGGCAATGAAGTCCACCCCTTGCTCAATACCGAAACGGATATCCTTTTTATCCTGCTCGGAAAGATAGGTCTGCTTCATCACCTTACCGGGAAAGCTCATACTCTTGCGGTCAGATAATTCTCCGCCGCACTGCACGACCGTGCGGATCTCAGATCCCATAATGTCAATCACGCGGAAGGACAAAAGCCCATTGTTAAGAAGGATCGT
>JAFTKF010000116.1 GCA_017453405.1 Clostridia bacterium | reverse complement strand
TGACCTGATGGTGTGGATGATGGACAACGATACGCCGATGTCGGTCTATTCGGTGGGAAGCGATTATCGGTTTGCTCCCGATAAAGCTCCCAAAAACGCGGGTACGCGCTGTCTTCTCGACTGTGAAAATGTCGAAGACTGTCCCTATTCTGCCGCCAAGCATTACCTGCCCGACGGCATCGGTCACGGCTATTACATCTGGGGACACGAAACACCCTCGCGTGAAGAAAAGATCGAGATTCTGAAGAACGAAAGTCCCTATGGCAGATGCGTATTCCGTTGCGGTCACGAAGGAGTTGACCATCAGGTGGTTACGGTTACCTTCGCAAGCGGTGCGGTTGGTGTGTTCACGCTGACGGGAGGCGCTCCCAAGGACGAACGCCGCATCCAGATCATCGGCACTAAGGGCTCTCTTGTGGGTACGTTTGAAGATAACGCCTATTCGATTCGCCTGACGAACCCTGACGGCAGTTATCGGGAAGAAAAATTCGGCGGTCATACCGCGGCAGAGAAGCTTCACGGCGGCGGTGATGAAGCACTGGTGCTTGATTTCTGCAGCTTCTTAAAGAGCGGCAAGCCTTCGCTTTCTTATTCGGCGCTGGCAGACTCTCTTGCCTCTCACCTTGTGATCTTTGCGGCGGAAAAGTCGAGAAAGATCGGGGAAGCTGTTCGGTTCGAAATGTGATCCTTATAAGGACGCCTTGTGCAAAAGGCGTCCTTTTTTGCGCCTTTTGGGTGGCTTTGTTGGGGGATGTGTTGACAAATTGCAAAAACGGTAGTATACTGTCAGTAGACTGTATGCCGCCCAAAGACGGCAGTTGATCAAGATGACTTTGTAAAAAGGAGAAGCATTATGAGTAGCTTTGAAAACCTTCGGATCGTTGATAATTTTTATCAGACCTCGCTGTACTTCCCGATGCCGACCGTCATTATCTCCACGCTTTGTGAGGATGGCAGTACGAATCTTGGTCCGTATTCGCTTGTTCAGCCCTATTATGTCGCGGGAAAGGATTACTATGCGATGCTTTTGTGTTGCCGCAATTCCTCCAACACGGCGCAGAACATCCTGAGAAACGGCAAGTGCACGCTGAATTTTATTGACGACAAGCCCTCAACCTTCAAGGAAGCGGTCAAGCTGTCCTGGCCCGGGGATAAGCCTGAGGAAAAAATGCCCAAGTGCAAATTGAAACTCGAAAAAAGCCTTTTGGAGGAAGAAACGGGCGAGCTGCGCCCGATGGTGCTGACCGACGCGATTCAGGCAATGGAATGCACGTGGATGCGTTCTCTTGACGGAGCAGAGCGCGATCTTGCCGGTGAGCTTAACGGCTATGAGCCGCCCTATCACGATTTCAACGGCATTACCTCCAAATTCGGCGCGCATTTTATCCTTCGTGTGGATAAGATCCTGATGAAGAAGCGATATGCCGATGCCATCATCAACGGTGTCAGAGCCAAGGACTTTCCGCCGCTCCCCGTGGACTACGGTTACCGTGATTCCAAGAATTTCTGGTTTCACAGAAAAAGAAGAATGCGAGCAGAGCTTTTGCAGATGCGCAAGGCATCGCTGGAATCGGTTCGCTATGCCGCAGACCGCGTGGATGACAAGGTCAAGTTTACCGATGAAGCGCTTCTGACCGTTTTGGCTGTGCCGAGAGTGTTCTTGCCGCTGGTACTCAAGGGCTGTGTTGCTTGGGCAAAGGAAAACGGGGTTACGCTGATCACCGAAGAGCATATGAAGATCATCAACGACAAGCGTGCAAAGGAAAAGAATAAAAAGTAAAGCATCGCCGATCCCTCGGCTGCACGATCGGCAAAGAGCCGAAATTACCAAAAACGCCGATGAGCCACTGTTTCATCGGAGTGTTGTTGTTTTTATTCGCTGAGTCTTCCCTCTATCGAGACGGTAATGTCCCGCCACGGAATCATTATTCCTCTGGCGATCAAGGCGCGTTTCACGGCGTTTTCGATGCCGCCGCAACAGGTCACTTACATACGAACGACGGTGACGCTTTTGATTTCGTTGTTTTTGAGGATCGCCGTGAGCTTTTCGGCGTAGTCGCCCTCGTCAAGCTTGGGACAGCCGATCAGCGTAATGCGGTTGCGGATGAATTCATTGTGAAAATTGGCGTAGGCATAGGCGGTGCAATCTGCCGCAATCAATAGATTCGCGCCCTCAAAATACGGGGCATTGACAGGGACAAGCTTGATCTGTACCGGCCACTGCGACAGTTGACTGACGGGGGCTGTGATCGGTGTGGGTGTCGGGATACTGTCACGCTTCTTGATGGCTTTGGCGTGCGTTCCGGGGCATCCGCAGGGAAGGGCGTCCTTTTTCTTTGTCTTGGCGGCAAGGACGGCGGCTTCATCGTAGGCGGGCGCTTCCCGTTCTTCAAAGGATATGGCATCCACGGGGCAGGCGGGCAGACAGTCACCCAGACCGTCGCAGTAATCCTCACGGGTCAGGCGCGCTTTTCCGTTTACCATTTCAATTGCCCCTTCGTGGCAGGCGGCGGCGCAAGCACCGCAACCGTTACATTTTTCTTCATCAATTTTAATAATTTTGCGGATCATTGGAGAATCCCCTTTCAAGAGTTCTTGACTTTACACCGATATTATAGTACAATAAAAGAAACAAGTCGGTTGTTTTTACAACGAAACAATGTTTGGCGTGAATTTTTTTCACGCAGAAAGGCAGGCTTTTATCAACGAAAGCAATGGTGATCGTGTGCAAAAATATATTACTATACTGAAACGAACCAAGCTGTTTTCAGGAGTTTCGGAGGAGGAGATCGCCTCGATGCTGTCCTGTCTTGACGCAAGGCTGCGGCATTTTCAAAAAGGAGAGTATGTTCTGCGTCAGGGTGAGTCTTTAGCGGATATTACCGTTCTTGCAGAGGGTGCACTTCACATTCAACGGGATGATTATTGGGGCAACCGCGCGATCGTGAATCGCGTTTCTGTGGGAGATATGTTCGGCGAAGCCTATCTTGCCCCCGAAAGCGGTGCTGTGTTAAACGATGTGATTGCCGTGGAGAACAGTACGGTGATTCTTTTCGATGTCAGACGGATCATAACCGTTTGCTCCTCTGCCTGCCGCTTTCACGCGGCGGTCATACAGAATCTGTTTTACGCCCTTTCCGAGAAAAACCGTATTTTGGTGCAAAAGCTTGGGTATTTATCTAAACGCACCACGAGGGAAAAGCTGATTGCCTATCTGTCTGAGGAGGCAAAACGGCAGAACTCTCCCTCTTTTACCATTCCGTTCAACCGTCAACAGCTTGCGGATTTTTTGTCGGTGGACAGAAGCGCAATGTCAAAAGAGCTGTGCAAAATGCGCGACGAAGGGCTGTTGGCATTTGAGAAAAATCAGTTTCGCTTGCTGTGAGACAGCGTGAAAAGATGACTGTTTAAGGAGGATATTTTATGTCACTGAATGTTCAGAAGGATGCCATTGTGTATCAGATCTATCCCCGATCCTTTAAGGACACCGATGGGGACGGTGTGGGCGATCTTGTCGGAATCATCGAAAGCCTTGATTATCTTGCGGAGCTTGGTGTGAATACCATCTGGCTTTCGCCGGTGTATGAAAGCCCTAATGATGACAACGGTTACGATATTTCCGATTACAAGGCGATCCAGCCGCAATTCGGCAGTATGGCGGATTTTGAAACGCTGGTTGCCGAGGCGAAAAAACGCGGGATCGGGATCGTGATGGATCTTGTGATCAATCACACCTCCGACGAGCACGAGTGGTTCAGGCGAGCGCTTGCGGGGGAGGAAAAATACCGCAATTACTATATCATTGAAAAGGGAAAGAACGGCAAGCTTCCCAATAACTGGGGCAACTTTTTTGCCGAATGTCCTTGGACGAAATTCGGCGATAGCGAAGAGGAATATTATCTGCATCTGTTCTCCAAAAAGCAACCTGATCTCAACTGGCACAATCCCGATGTCTTGGAGGAAGTCAAGGACATTATGCGCTTTTGGCTGGATAAGGGCGTTGTGGGCTTCCGCTGTGATGTGATCAACATTATTTATAAGGATTCCCTTGCCGATGGCAAGAAACAGCTTGTTCTGACCGGCAGGGAGCATTATCTGTCTACCGAAGGCTGTCACAGGATCTTACACACCCTGCGCCGTGAGGTGCTCGAACCGTATGGCGCATTTGCTGTGGGGGAAACCGTTTTCGTCGATACCGCGCGTGCCAAAGCACTGTGTGACAGCGCGCGTCGGGAGCTGGATATGATCTTCTATTTTGAGCATATGGAATGCGATCAGGTGTTTGTCAAATGGTTCAAGACCCGTCTGAAGCCGAAAAAGCTGATGAAGACCCTGACCAAATGGCAGAATGCTCTTGAATGGAACGCCATCTATTTTGAAAATCACGATCAGCCGCGCTTTATCTCGCGCTTTCAGGATCTTTCGGGTTTTCGGGCAGAGGCTTCGCGAATGGTGGCAGGGCTTCTGATGACCCTGCGCGGTACGCCCTTTCTGTTTGAAGGGCAGGAGATCGGAATGGTCAACGGTGATTTCAAGGATCTTTCCGAGGTGGAGGATATCGAAAGCCACAACATTTACGAAATGGCAAAGGGGCTGGGAATCCCCAAAAAGCTCCGTTGGAAGATGATCAAGCGCACCTCGCGTGACAATGCCAGAACCCCGATGCAGTGGTCGGATGAAGATAACGCGGGCTTTTCACGCACGAAGCCCTGGCTGAAGGTGAACGGCAACTATCCCAAGGTCAATGTGAAGCGCGAACTGGCTGATCCGAACGGCATCCTTGCCTTTTATAAGAAAATGATCAAGCTGCGAAAGGAAAATGACATCCTGAAGGAAGGCAGCTTCCGTGTCTTGTATGAGGGCAATCAGGTCTATGCCTTTGCGCGTGCTTATAATGGCAAAACGCTTGTCTCGGTGTCCAATATGACCTCTCGTACAGCGGCACTGCCGAAGGCACTTGGTGATCACAGAAGCGTTTTTATATCCAGCTATGGCGACACGTTCAATGGGGAGCTTCGCCCCTTTGAATTCCGACTTTACAGCGTGGAGGATGACAAATGATTACCGTTAAGGACAATATTTTCAAGCTGGATACGTGCGATACGAGCTATCTCTTTGCCATCACCAAAGAGGGGCACGCCGAGCATATTCATTACGGCAGACGGGTTTTGACAGAAGACTGTGAGGCTCTGCGGCTGAAAAACACGGTGATACTTGGCTCGACGGTGATGTATGCGAAGGAAAACGGCTATTCGCTTGACACCCTGCCCCTTGAATTTTCGGGGATCGGCAAGGGCGATTTCCGTCACACGCCCATGGAATTGATTATGCCCGACGGCTCGTTTGTCACCGATTTTGTGTATGACGGCTACAGAATCACCGAGGGCGCGTTTCAAAAAGAGGGCTGTGATCTTCCTTTTGCCAAGGGCGAGTGCGAGACACTGAGCCTTGTGTTCAAGGATAAAAAATATTCGGATGTAGCACTGATCTTACATTACACGGTTTTTGAAAAGCATAATGTGATCGCTCGGTGTACCGAGCTTGTCAATGGCAACGAGGGCGATCTTTACATTCGCAAGCTGATGAGCTTTATGATGGATCTTCCCACCGCCGACTATACCGTTTTGACCCTTGACGGCGGCTGGGCGAAGGAGGCGCATCTTCACGAGCGCGAGGTGTCCTATGGGATCTTCGTCAACGATTCCACCACGGGCGGCTCCTCGAACCGTCACAACCCCGCCTTTATGCTGAAGGCAAAGGGGGCTACGGAAGAAATCGGCTCGGTTTACGGCTTTAATCTGATCTATAGCGGCAATCACTATTCTGCCGTGGAAATGGGCAATCACGATACCCTCAGGGTGATGAGCGGAATCAATCCCCACTGTTTTTTGTGGAAGCTGAAAAAGGGCGAGAGCTTTCTCACGCCGCAGGCGGTCTTCAGCTATTCCGACAGGGGGATCAACGGCTTTACCGCGCATATGCACGGCTTTGTGAATGCGCATATTATTCCTGAGAAGTTTCGCGATGCTCCGCGGCCCGTGGTGCTCAACAACTGGGAAGCCACCTTTTTCCATTTTAACCGACGCAAGCTCCTGGCCCTTGCGCGGCAGGCAAAAGGGCTGGGCATCGAGATGTTTGTGCTCGATGACGGTTGGTTCGGCAAGCGGAACAGCGATACCGCAGGGCTTGGCGACTGGAAGGAAAACCGCAAAAAGCTTCACGGTGGCATTCCGTCTCTTGCCAAAACGATCAACCGAATGGGAATGCAGTTCGGTCTTTGGTTTGAACCTGAATGTGTCAATGAGGACAGCGACCTCTACCGTGCCCATCCCGATTGGGCAATTGCCGTACCCGGGCGGGAGAAAAGCTATGGCAGAAATCAGCTTGTTCTCGATCTGACACGGCGTGAGGTGCGCGATTACATCGTTGACAGCGTAGACCGTGTTCTGACAAGTGCGAACATTCGTTATGTCAAATGGGATTATAACCGACACATCAGCGATATGTATTCGCCTTCTTTGAAACAGCAAGGCGAATTCTTCCACCGCTATATTCTCGGGCTTTATGAGGTGCTTCGCCGTATTTTTGCTGAAAAGCATCCGGATATTCTTTTGGAAAGCTGTTCCTCGGGCGGCAATCGCTTTGATCTCGGAATGCTTTGTTTCTCGCCCCAGATCTGGACGAGTGACGATACCGATGCACGGGAGCGGTTGGAGATCCAACGGGGCATCTTTACCTTTTATCCGCAATCCACCGTATCGGCTCACGTGTCGATGACGCCCAATCAGCAGACCTTGCGCAGTGTACCCTTGTCCACGCGTTTTCAGGTTGCCGCCTTCGGGGTGCTCGGTTATGAGCTGGATTTCAGTGAGCTTACCCCTCACGAGAGAAAAGAGATCAAAGAACAGATCGCATTTTACAAGGAAAACCGCGCACTGCTTCAGTACGGCAGATTCTATCGGTATTTCCCAAAAGTCGGCGCGCGTGAATCCTGGCAGGTCGAAAAGGACGGCAAAACGGTTGCGGCGATCTATAACCTGACATACGAGACGAGTCCTGCAAGGGACGTTTTGCGAATTCTCAGTGCGCGTGAGGGCAAGCGTTATGCAATGAAGACCGTGCGGCAGTATCTCAGAATCGGTCGCTTCGGGTCGCTGATCAAGCATATTTCCCCCATTCGTATCCGCGCGGACGGCGCTCTGATGCGCTTCGTTGACCGCCATTTCGCGATGGTGGACGGAGAAGAATGCTATCACCTCTCGGGGGAAGCACTGAAGAGCGGCATTCCGCTTGCGATGCAATACAGCGGTACGGGCTATCATCCCGCGATCCGCATTCTCGGCGATTTCGGAAGCACGATGTACACCGTGACGGACGATGATTCAAGTAAAGGAGACAACAGTGATGAATAAACAGATGAAACGAAACAAATGGTGCTTTGGCCTTGGCACGATCGGGCGGGATGCGCTCTATTCGCTTGTCAGTATGTATCTTCTGGTCCATCTGACCGATGTGGTGGGATTTTCCGACGGCGGTCTTGGCGTGATCGGTGTGATGCTGACACTGTTCGGCATTTTTGATGCGATCATCGACCCGTTTGTGGGTGCGATCGTGGACAGCACCAAAACGAGATGGGGTAAATTCAAGCCTTGGATCTTCATCGGTATGATCGGAACAGGTATTCTGACAGTTCTGATGTTCCACAATTTTGATATGAGCGAGACCGCGCATATCGCGCTTCTTGCCGTGACATATCTTCTGTTCAGCATCTTTTTCTCGCTGAACGACATTGCGTATTGGTCCTTGATGCCTGCGATCTCCAAGGATCAGACGGTTCGCGAGGGCGTGGGTGCGTTTGCGAGGATCTGCGCCAATATCGGTATGTTTGCGATGGTTCTGATCTATCTTAACGTTCCCGGCTTTTTCGGCGATCTGCCTGCCAGAGATGCTTACTTCATTTTTGCCATTATTGTGACGGTCGTGATGTGGGTATTTCAGAGTGTTACGCTGTTCGGTGTTAAGGAAGACAGAACGAAGCTTGAAAAAACAGAGCGAACGACACTGAAGGATCTGTTCCGCGCGCTGATCGGGAACGATCAATTGCTGGTGACTGCCGTTTCGATGGCGCTCTTTATGATTGGCTACTGTACCACCACGGGCTTTGGTACATATTATTTCAAATACGCCTACAAGAATGAGGGAATGTATATGGTCTTTGCGGCGGTGCTGGCGGTGGCACAGCTGACAGCACTTGCCCTCTTCCCGCTGTTCCGAAAGAAATTCACGAGAAAGCAGCTGTATACCGGCTCGATGATCGCGGTGACAGCCTCGTATGTCATTTTCTTTCTCTCTTTTGAGTTCTTACCGCTGATCGTTCTTGCGGGACTTGGACTTTTCTTCGCGCAGGCGTTCATTCAGCTTCTGATGCTGTTATTCCTTGCCGATGCGGTGGAATACGGTGAATGGAAGCTGGGCAAGCGCAATGAGGCGGCTTCCTTTGCGGTACAGCCCTTCATCAATCAGTTTGGAGGCGCGGCAAGCAAAGGTATCATTTCCTTCACGTTGATCATTTCGGGTATCAATATGATCGCCAATGCGGCAGGAGCTGATCCTGAAAGAGCAGAGGAGATCATCAATGCCACCCCCGGAGAAGCCATCTGGATTATGAAGATCGCGATGATGATCCTCCCGCTTGTCTGTATCCTGATCGGTTTTGCCTTGTATAGCAAGAAATTCAAGATCGATGAGAAGATGTATGCCGAGATCCTTTCCGATCTGAAGGCACGGGACGATAGAAGCGTCTCTGCTTTGACAGAGGAACACGGCGATGAAGTTTAAGCTAAAGAAAGACCTGCTTCTCGGCACGGCAACGGCGGCGACGCAGATCGAGGGCGGGGATGACAACAACAATTGGGCGCGCTTTGCCAAGGAGGGCAAGGTTAAGGACGGCACATCTCCCCTGCGTGCCGACGACCATTATGCCCGTTTTCGTGAGGATATCGATCTGATGGCAGAGCTGGGACTGCAAATCTACCGCTTCGGGATCGAATGGAGCCGCATTGAGCCGCAACGGGGTGTCTATTCCGCCGAAGCGATCGCGCACTATCGCGAGGAGATTTTGTACCTTCGCGAAAAGGGCGTTCTGCCGCTTCTGACCTTGCACCATTTCACCAATCCCTTGTGGTTTGAGGATATGGGCGCGTTTGAGCACAAGGATTCGCCCGAAATCTTTCTTTCCTTTGTCAAAAAGGCGGTGGAAGCCTTCGGGGATCTTGTCAGTGAGTACATCACCATTAACGAGCCGAATGTTTACGCTGTCAACAGCCTTTTCTGGGGAGAATGGCCGCCTGAGAAAAAATCAATGCGATCTCTGGTGAATGCCTTTTCCAATATGACGGCAGCGCATATTCTCGGGTATACCTATATTCACGAAGCCCGTCGCAAAATGGGCTATCACGATACCAAAGTCAGCTTTGCCAATCATCTGCGCGTATTTGAACCGGAGAATCCGAAAAATCCCTTCCACCGCTTGTCTGCTCGCCTGACCGAGTATCTCTTTCAGGGGGCTGTGACAAGAGCCATGATGTGTGGGGAATGCCGTTTTCCCGTTCTTCGCCGCAAGGGTGTGACGAAGGGGCGGTATTACGATTTTATCGGCGTCAATTACTATTCCCGCAGTACAGTCAAGGGTATTGCCGACGGCGTGCGGGAAGACTGTTACAAAAACGATCTTGGTTGGGAGATCTACCACGAAGGGCTTTTGGAATTGTCCGAGCATCTGTATGAAACCTACCAAGCGCCTGTTTATGTGACCGAAAACGGTACTTGCGATAACCGTGACAGATTCCGCCCGCGCTTTCTTTACGATCAGCTGAAGCTGATCAGCGAGAGGGAAAATCACATTGTGCGCTATTATCACTGGAGCTTTACCGATAATTTCGAATGGAAAGAGGGCGAGAGCGCAAGATTCGGTATCGTTCACGTGGATTACGAAACCCAGACGAGAACCGTCAAGCCCAGCGGCAGACTGTATGCGTCTATCATAAAAAACGGCGGTGTCACTGAAGAAGCCTTTGACGAGTTTGTGAAGGATTCGCAGTACGAGACCGCTCCAAAGCCCTGATGGGCAGTCTGATGCTCGGCAAAGGGGGAAGATAACATAGCCAATCGTCGGAAAGGTGGGGTATTTATGGCATCCGATTACGGGTATCTCGTGTTTATCAAGGATCAGCTATCGGAACTTCAAGCGGTGACATACCGCGCGATGATGGGGGAGTATATTATATATTACCGCGGCAAAATCGTGGGCGGGATCTATGACAACAGACTGCTTGTGAAGCCTGTGAAATCTGCCCGTTCGCTGATGCCGAACGCTCCGTATGCTTTGCCGTATGAAGGGGCTCGGGCGATGCTTCTTGTGGAGAATGTGGATGACCGTGAATTTTTGATGCGCCTCATTACGGCGATGTATGACGATCTTCCAATGCCCAAAGAAAAAAAGAAATAACAACCAGCCGTTCAACAAACGAAAGCCGATGAGGAAGTGATATAATTCCTCATCGGCTTGTTATATGCCGTATGTTCCGCTCACGGGATCTTGGAAGATGCCGATCTCGGGCGTGATAAAGGTGAAGATCACAAAAAGAAGGGCGATACCGACGAGGGTGACAAGAGCAAGGGTCGGTTTGGGGCAGGCGGTCGGTTCTTTTCTGAACTTGCGCCATTCATAGAAATACGCGATCGCCGCCGCGAGAAAGAAGATCGCAATATTGATCCAGTCGGGGGATTTGCCGATCACGCCGTTGTAGGTGTAGAAGAAAACGGGGATCAGCCCAAGCCCGAGCAGAATGCCTTTTTGCTTGATGCACCAGAAATCCTCCCGCTCACGAAAGAAAAAACGCTGTACGATCGCATAGAGAAACATAGGAAAAAACAAAAGCTTCATATGCTCCCACGTGGATTCGTTCACGCCCGAAAAGGGAGCTGCAAGGACGGATTTCTTTGTCCAGTCGTATAAAAAGTGCAATACCGTCCCACCCAGCGCCGTCACCCCAAACCCCAAGGCTTGCCAAAGTCCGATTGATCGTTTCATACGTTCACCTACCCTTATTTTGTAAAATAGTATATTCGATTTTGAAAGAATTATTCCGAAAAGCTTGACGGTATCCCCAAAGGGTGACAAAGCTTGACTATTTTTTCGATGTGTGATATAATGACAAAAACCAAAGGTTTTGAAGCTGCTCAAACAATATGGCGACAAATCTATCACGGTTTTCAAGACAAGAGAAGAAGCGGAAGCTTTTTTAAATGGAGATAACGGATGACATTCACTACCAAACGCCTGATCCTTCGCCCGTGGCGCGAAGAGGATGCCGAAGACATATATCCGTATGCAAGCGATCCCGAGGTTGGTCCTTCTGCGGGATGGCGGGTGCATACAAGTGTTGAGAACAGCCGCGAAATCATTCGCAACGTGCTGTGCGTACCCGAAACCTATGCGCTTTGCCTGAAAGAGAACGGCAAGCCTATTGGCAGTATCGGACTGCACCGTAACGATTTTGCGTGTCACAGTGATGAATATGAGCTTGGCTATTGGATCGGCAAGCCCTTCTGGGGGCAGGGACTGGTTCCCGAAGCCGCACGTGAGATTCTTCGTCACGCCTTTGAGGATCTCGGTATGCAGCGGATCTTTTGCGGCTATTACGACGGGAATGTGAAAAGCCGCCGTGTGCAGGAAAAGCTTGGCTTTGTCTATCATCACACGACCGAGGGCATTGAACTTTTACAGCTATCTGAAATCCGCACGGGGCACGTGATGCTGATGACGCGCGAGAGGTGGGAAACGCTGTGCGATCCCCTTGCACATCGGGAAGGACACGGTGGGACAGATGCACTTGACGGTGGTAAAGCCTCAGAAAAAGAGATGCGCAACGGTCCGCCCTGCCACGCAGGATTTTGCAGACAATCGGTGTATCAGCTTCTTGTAACGATACCGCACGGCAAGGTTGTGACATACGGAACGCTTGCCGCAATGCTTGGCAATCGCGCACTTGCCCGCGCGGTCGGGAATGCCCTTCACACTAATCCCGACGGCGAACGCTATCCCTGCTACAAGGTCGTAAACCGCAAGGGCGAGCTTAGCCCCGCCTACGCCTTCGGCGGAATCGAAGAACAAAAACGCCGCCTTCTCGCAGAAGGCATCGAAGTCAAAAACGGAAAAGTGGATCTTGAGAAATATGGGTATGGGGAATGAAGGGGTGAAAACAGATGGAGAACAGAATGAAAAAGCGAACAGAAAATCCCGAAAGCTATCGTTCGGACTGTGAAGCGTTTACGGAATACGATGTATCCGATATGACAGAGAAGGGAATCACGCTGAAAAACGGCAGATTCATTGATTTTGCGGTGTGCTGTGAGGTTTGGGCGTATATCAATGCCCATGAAATAACGACTTGTGTCGGGGATCGGAATATCATAGAGGGCGAGTTTGTGTTTTACACGCCGCAAAAGCCCGTCCTGATCCGATTTATCAAAAAAGGAAAGCTTGCCGAGCGCTTCTTGAAGAACAATACCCGTCACCGCTTTTACCACTTCCGCCTTCGCATCGAGGAATGCGGATATATGACCTTTGATCTGACATAAACCCATCGTTCTCTCAGGTAAAGAACAGTCTTCACCTGAACGAAGGGGGTATCAATACTTATAATAGCTCTCATAAGAGAATAACAGACACAATCGGGGGATGTGTATTGCAGAAGGCAAGGGCAAGCGGAAGATAGCGAAATCGGATGATCACATTCCGGCGTGGCGTTTGGGAGAGTGCACCGAGAACGGTCAAGTGGGTGTTTTGAAGGAGGATTCTGTCAAGAACGGTGGAAAATATTTTTCAAATGCGTTTTGCGTCAGTTTCTGCCCCCAAGCGGATTTTCTTCCACGCTTAAGATCGAATACTTTTTTGATCTATGACACGAGCGAGTCAAAAGGGCTTTGCGTTACAAGAGGGAAGTGGGTAAGGCATCCGTTCCGACAAAAAGAAAAAATGGGCTTGTTCAACCCCGAAAGTGAGGGGGAGAACAAGCCCGTTTTATTGTGTGAATGTTGGATCAGTGAGGTTATGCCTTATGTTTTTTCACGAAGATCAGAACAAGCGCCGCGCCTGCAAGGAGGACGATTGCTACGATCACGACCGTTACCCAAAGACCGCTGTTGTCACCGTTTAGCGGTTGCTTGTCTGTGGGATCCGTGGTATCGATGGGATCTGTAGTATCGGTGGTGTCTGTGGTATCTTCGGTTGCTGTGCTGACCGTGAAGGTTGTGGAAGCATCACCGCTGAGAGAACGAACGGTAACGGTGTGCTCGCCCGTTCCGAGGGTTTCAAGATACTCTGCTTTCAGCACCACAACGATACTGCCTTCACTGACGGTATACTGTGTCTCTGACAGGAGCGTGCCATCCACCAACACTGCCTCAAAATCCGCAAAGGCGGCATCTGACTTCACCGTAAGAGGCTGATCAGAGCCTTTGACAAATGTAGCATTCTGCCCTTGCACGACAGTGGGTGCCAGCTTATCAATCGCGGTTGCCGCTTCCTGATACGCGCACACGGTGCATTCGCGATGCTGACTGCCTGTTTGGGAAGCTGTGGCAGGTTGATCGGTCACAGTCTTCCAGGTGTGAGCGGCTTCCGACATTGTTTCGCCGCAGGCGCAGAGGGTATAATGTACCGATGCATTGCTCTTCCATCCCTCCTGAGCGGTATGGATATGCTCTTCGGGTGCGTTGATATCCGCAAAGGACCAATGCTGCAGGGTGCTGCCGCCATCCTCCCACATATGGATATTATCGTCGTTCCCCGAGCCGGATGCAAGGTTACCGCCATCAGCAAGTACGATGGCGAAATAGCTGCCGCCTCTCGTTTCGATCTTCCAAAGCGTTTTTTCGTCAGAAACAAAAACATTGCTCCAGTTCTCGTTGCCTGCGGCAGAG
>JAFTKF010000115.1 GCA_017453405.1 Clostridia bacterium | reverse complement strand
CGCCGCGCCCTACAACGATTGCCGAAAATCCCTAATCGCAATTCCCCTAAGGGGTGCCTTTTGTGTTTTTCGATTTATTGAATAATTGTGTCTGAAAAAAGGAGAGCTTAAGCCAAAAGCCCTTTCCTGAATTGTGTCGGCGTCACGCCGGTGTGCTTTTTGAATACCTTACAGAAGTAATAATGGCTTTCAAATCCGCAAAGTGCGGCGATGCTTTGCACCGAAAGGCTATTGTCGACCAAAAGCGATTTTGCCTCCTCTACTTTAATGCTTGTGAGATAATGCCCCGGTGTCACGCCGTATTGTTTCTTGAAAAGATCGTTAAATCTTCGCCTTGTTAGCCCCGTTTTGTCTGCAACGGATTGAATGTCGATTTCCCTAAAGTTCAAATCGAGGTGCTTTTTGGCATCGGATATGCGGCGGTCCATGTGATGATAGGACTGCTCGCGCAGGCTTTCAAGCAAATGGCAGAAGCGATAGAATTCACTCATGGCAAGATTTTCGTCGGTGTCTCTTGCGCGAAGCGCGCGCTCGATCTTATTCAGGATGGAGATCGCCTCTGCTGCGTTTTTTGTCGTTAGCGCGAAGCTTTCGGTTTCGATCGGTTCATAAGTTGTAAAATGTATCGTGTAAGATTCTCCAAGCTCCTTGACATACGCGCAAAAATCATCCTTTTGGTTAAAAAAGAACAAGTGATTCTTGCCGAGTGAAATGACGGTGTCGCCGATCTCGTGATACATATTACCGCAAAGCTGTATGCCGATGATGTGCGTCGGGCGGTTGCTTGCCCGCCATTGCTTTACCGTCGGCGTGTGTTTCAAGACGTTGTTTAGCGTTTTTACTTTTATATTAGAGAATTTCATAGCACCTTCATTATACGGTTTCTGCGCAGTGCTGTCAATATATTATACATCAAAAATATTTCCTTATTTTGCAACATTTCCTGTTTGAGCATTGTAATTTTTTTCGCGCGTGATATACTAAACCCAAGATGGTGGGCGATCCTTGCCCGCAAACAAAAAGGAGAACGTTATGAAAAAAGATATTTTGTTCGGCATTTGTGCCGATGTCCATCATTCCGGGTATTCCGATGAGAGCTGGCGCGTGAAAAAATTCGTGTCGGAGGCAACCGAGCGCGGTGCAGATTTTATCATTCAGCTGGGAGATTTCACGTCATACTGCGATCAGGGGCGTGAGGTGGCGGCTGTTTTTAACAGCTTTGAGGGACCGCGTTATCACGTGTTGGGCAATCACGAGACGGAGCGCAGCGACAAAGCGACCGTGATGCAGATGCTGGGGCAAACGAAAAAATATTACAGCTTCGATGCAGGAGATTATCATTTCGTCGTATTGGACACCAATTACGAGCAGGTGGGTGACGAGTATCTGGATTACAACTGCCGCCGTGGTTTTTTTGATAATTGCTTTATTCCGCCCGAGCAGCTCTCTTGGTTGGAGGCTGATCTTGCCGCAACGGATAAGCGCTGCTTTTTGTTTATGCACGCCACCGGCGAGGTGGGTGATTGGCGCATTCGCAACATTCACGAATTTCGCAGCGTGCTTTGGCGCACCAACGAGCGCGCGGGCTATAACAAGGTAACGATGGTCTTTTCGGGACACGATCACGCAGATGCGTATCGCTTCAAGGGCGGCATCCATTATATGATCGTCAACAGCATGAGCCACAAGTACATCGGCGAGCTGTATACGGAGCAAAGCGCGCACGCCCCCGACGTGGAGAAGGACTACGGCGAGCTGAAGCACGTGATTCCGTACAAGGATCCCCTTTATGCCTTCGTGCGCTTGAAGCCAAACGGGCTGATCCAGATCATCGGCAAGCAAAGTGAATACGTAGGCAACAGCCCGATGGAATTGCATTGGGAGCATTACGCCTCGCCACAGATCTCCTATCGGGAGCTTTGGATGAACGGTTATGGCGAGCTTTGATATCTCTCTTTCGGGGGAATGGCTTTTTCACATGGGCGATTTTCCCCGAAAGCGCAAGGTCCCGAGCGGTGAATATCAGTTCTCCGCAAAGACAGGTGGTGCGCTGAAGGCACTGGAGGGCTTTGGCAACCCCGCCGCTTGGCGTGAGATCTGCGTACCGCACGACTGGCTGACGGAGCTGCCGTATGACGCGCAGGAGGATGCCTCGAAGGGGTGCAAGCCACGCGACATGGCGTGGTATAAAAAGCGCTTTTTCCTACCGGATGGGGATGTGGCAAGCGCGGAGCTGGTCTTTGACGGTGTGCTTGGCGAGGGTACCGTTTTTGTCAACGGCGTGATCGTCAAGCGTAATTTCAGCGGCTACAATCGCTTTTCGGCAGAGATTGCCGACTATCTTATGCCAAATGCGGAAAACGAGATCGCCGTATTCGTGGATGCGCGCCGTCACGAGGGTTGGTGGTATGAGGGGGCAGGCATTTATCGTCCCGTCCGTATTCTTTTTCGCGAGGATTCTCGCATTCTGCGTGAGGAATGCTTCATTAGAAGCGAGGGGGATAGCGTTGTGGGCGACGTGTGCTTTGCGGGCGAGGGCGAGATCCTTGCAACGCTTGCAGATAGTGAGGGGCGAGAGGTTGCCGCGACCCATATCATCGGCAAGGAGCGGGTGCATTTTGCGCTGGCGCTTGATGCCCCGATGTACTGGTCGCCCGAGATGCCGTATTTGTATCACTTATCCGTTTCGCTTGTGAAGGACGGGCAAGTATATGACCGTGCCGAATTTCCCGTTGGATTGCGCGAGATTTGCTGGACGCCAAGCGGGATGACTCTGAACGGTACACCGTATCGCATCAAGGGCATTTGCGCACATCAGGATCATGCAGGACTTGGCGCAGCGGTTCCTGCCGACGTGGAGGAATACCGCATTGTAAGATTGAAAAGTCTTGGTGCAAATGCCTACCGCTGCGCGCATCACGCACCGAGCGAAACGCTTTTGGACGCTTGTGACCGTCTTGGCATGCTTGTAATGGTGGAAAATCGCCATTTTGACGTAAGCGAGGATACCTTGGCGCAATTGGATGCGCTGGTACGGCTTTCCCGCAACCATCCCTGCGTTTTTCTTTACTGTATGTTTAACGAGGAGCCCTGGCAGCAGGAGCTACGTGGCAAGCGTATCGCAGCCAAAATGCGCGAGCGTGTGCGCATGCTTGACACGACGCGCGCCGTGACCGGGGCGCAGGATAGCGGTGTGCTTTCACACCAAAATGCAAGCGAGGCACTTGACGTGATTGGGATCAATTATAATCTTGACGCTTACGAAGAGTGCCACGCCCTGTATCCCGAAAAGGGAATATTGGGGACGGAAAACAGCCCCACCTTCGCGACACGCGGCGTGGCACACACGGACAGGAGCGCACAGGTATTCGCGGACGATGGCAGCGAATATCCCGCGATCTTTTCCCAACCCCTGCCGCAGACGATGGAGGCGGTGCAAGCCCCCTTTGTGGCGGGCTGCTTTGTATGGAGCGGATTTGATCACGGTGGAGAGCCGAATCCCTTTGAATATCCCAGCGTAGCCTCGCACTGGGGATTTTTGGATCGGTGCGGCTTTGACAAAAACATTGCCAATTGGCTGCGCACTTACTATCTGGATGAGCCCTTCTTGCGCCTTGCCGCTTTTGCCGAGAGAGAGGAGCGTGTGCTGGCGTTTACGAACGCGGAATCTGCCGAACTTTTTGTTGACGGCGTTTCCTTTGGCGAGGTCAAGGCCAAGGAGCACAGGGTGGAATGGACGGTGACGGGCGATTACCGCGAGCTGCATCTTGTCGCAAAAAAGAACGGACAGGAGCTTTCCGACAGTTATATAACACCCGGACAAAAGGCGATGCTCTCGGTAACGGACGTGGCTCCCCCGGGCGATCATGCAAGCGTGCGGATACTGAACGTTTGCATCACCGACGCAAACGGCGTGCCGCTTCTTTCTGAGAACGGAATGCTTTACATAGATGGGAAAGTGCTTGGCGTGGGGAACGGTGATCCCAACGGGCATCACGATGATAAGGCGTCGGCGATCCGTCTTTTCGGCGGTATGGCGCAGGTCATCACGTCGCGCACGGGCGAGGTTACCCTTTCCTACGAGGGCGTTGCGTCGGTTACGGTGAAGGAGGAGTTATGATGAAAAAGGCAATGGTTAAGATCAATACGAACGAGGAGATCGGTCAGATTTCTCCTCTTTTGTACGGACATTTTGCCGAGCAGATCGGCGGTGTGATCTACGGTGGCGTGTGGGTTGGAAAGGATTCCTCCATTCCCAATGTGAGCGGCATCCGCCTTGATTTGGTGGAAAAATTGAAGCGCATCGCGCCCTCCGTTATCCGTTGGCCGGGTGGATGCTTTGCCGAGTGCTACGATTGGCGCGACGGTGTGGGAAAAGATCGCCCCACGCGCCCTTCGTGGTGGACGCGCGAGGATGGACGTTACGAGGAAAATGCGTTCGGTACGCATGAATTTATCGAGCTTTGCCGCCTGGTGGGTGCAGAGCCGTATCTGGCGATCAATGTTACCTCGCAGACACCGCTTGACGCAAGAAATTGGATCGATTACTGCAACTCCCCGCGCGGTATGACAACGCTTGCGAGAGAACGCGAGAAAAACGGCGCGGCAGAGCCGTTTGCAGTGCAATATATCGGCATCGGTAACGAAAACTGGGGCGGCGGCGGTACGATGTGTGCTGAGCAGTATGCCTTTGAATACCGCAAATACGCCGCGGTGCTGCGCAATATCGCACCGCACGCGAAGCTTGTGGCAAATGCCTCTAATCAGTTTGACGAGAGGTGGACAAAGACCTTTTTGGAAAATATCAAGGAATTTTACCGTACGCCAGTACAGCCGGACGCGATCTCCACACACTATTATTTCACGGATGAAAAGGACGTTGATTTCGGCGAGGACGGCTGGAATAAGCTGATCGAGAGCGTGAAGGGGTTGGACACGCATCTTCGGGACCGTATTGCCCTGCTAAAGGAATATGGACAGTTTGGAAAGATCAAGCTGTATCTGGACGAATGGGGCGCCATGTACCAAAGCGGCGTTGGTGGGAAAGAGAAAAATCAGTTATTCCGTCAGCAGGTCACGCAACGGGACGCCGTTGCCGTTGCACTGACCTTTCATATTTTGCATCAGTATTGCAGCGTGGTGGAAATGGCGAACGTGGCACAGCTTGTGAACTGTCTTTCCGCGCTTTTCCTCACACAGGGGGAAAAATGTATCGAAACACCCGTGTATCATGTTTTTGAAATGTTTCGTGCCCATCAGGGTGCGAAAGCGGTGCGCGTGATGGTGGAGGATGAGGATATTTCCGCCGGCGCATCATGCAAAAACGGAATGCTTTTTCTGACACTTGCCAATCTTTCTTTTTCCGAGGATAAAGAAATATCGCTGGACGGTTGTCCTGCAACAAAGGCGGCGATGTTGCTTTTGGCGCCGCCAAGTCCGATTGATTATAACGATTTTGATATGCCGGACCGCGTGCAACCGATACGGATAACCCACGCGACGGACAAGCCGATCGTATTACCGAAAGGTGCAGTTATGGCAATTTCCATACCTTTAGAGGAGGAAGAACTTCAATGAAGATCATAGCAGATACGCACGTGCACACGATCGCATCGGAGCATGCGTTTTCCACGGTGCTGGAAAATCATGCTGCCGCTAAGAAAAAGGGCTTGCGCTTTCTTGCCGTTACCGATCATACGGGAAAAATGCCGGGCGCACCGACGGACACATATTTTCTTTGCCTGAAAAACACCTTGCCCAGAGAATATGACGGCGTTTGTTTTCTGCGAGGATGCGAGGTGAACATCCTGGATGAGCACGGCACCTTGGATCTTCCCGACACGCTGTTGGATCGGTTGGAGTGGGTCATTGCCTCGGCACACGGGCTCTTGATGCCGCCGATGAACGCGGAGAAAAACACCCAAATGTGGCTGAATGTGGCGAAAAATCCGCACGTGGATGTGATCGGCCACTGCGCAGATGCGGACTATCCCTTTGACTGTGAGCGCGTGATCGCGGCATTCGCAAAGGAGGGTAAGATCGTGGAGATCAACGCCTCCAGATGCTGCGCAGGATCTAAAAACGAAAGCTGCTGGATCAAGGTTGCCCGTCTTTGTACCAAGCATCGCGTGCCGATCGTGCTTTCCTCCGATGCACATTTTGCGGGAGACGTCGGTAACGTGGAAAATGCGATCCGTATCGTACGCGAGGCACAAGTGCCGGAGGAGCTGATCCTGAATGCAGATGCTGCCCGTTTCGCAAAAAAATTAAGTGAAATGACCGGCAAGGCTTACACCGAATAAGGGACAAAGCTCGTGAATTTACGAGCCGTTACACATTTTTACGTGGCATCTAAATTGGATGTACAACACAAAGCCCCAAGGACGATAAGTTCTTGGGGCTTACTTCTTACCTATTACCTCTTCACTCTTACCTAAAAAGTCCTTGGGGGCTTTGGAAAGTAATAAGTAAGAAGTAAGAGGTAATAAGTATTTTTGCAAGGCTTCGCCTTGCTTTTTTGTTTTATATACTTCTTTACCCGAGAAAATGTCGGGTACCGCAACTCGAGAGGTTGTTGGTGGGCTCCGGCTCCCGCAACCAACATTGCGAACCGAAAAAGATAGTAGAAAAATCGACAATTATATGATATATTTAATTTATCAAGGTGAAATTAACCTCAATAATAACTATGTTGTACTGCAATCAATGCCAAAAAGGGGGATAATAAAATGATTTCCACGCACAATTTTATTAAAGCAACCGAAAAATACAATACTTTTGAAGAGAGAATTCCTGCTTATTATTTTCGAAAGGTATTTTCTTCGCCCCAAGAAGGGACTGCAACAATTACGGTTGCTGTCTGCGGTTTTTATGAGCTCTATTTTAACGGAGCACGAATTACCAAAGGTTTTTTATCCCCTTATCTCAGCAATACAAACGACTACATATACTATGACGAATACACCGTCACGCTCGATGCAGGCGAAAACGCAATAGGAATCTTGCTGGGAAACGGATTTCAAAACAATCCCGGTGGATACATTTGGGATTTCGATAAGGCCGATTTCAGAAGCGCACCAATGTTTGCCATGACTATAACACAGGGGCAACAAACGCTACTTCATAGTGATGAAAAATTCAAAATTGCACCCTCTCCCATTCGAAGTGACGATTACCGTTTCGGAGAATACTACGACGCAAATTACGAGATCGAGGGATGGAATCAAAAGAATTTCGACGATTCAGATTGGAAAAATGCTCTGCCCGCCACTGCACCAAAAGGAGAACTCCGTCCGGCAAATATTGCTCCCATTATTAAGGAAAAAGAAATGAAGCCCGTTGATATTTTTCCTTGCGGTGACGGCGGTTATATCTACGATTTTGGAGAGTCCAATGCCGGGGTTTGCCGTTTGAGGATCCATGGCACAAAGGGACAAAAAATCGAATTGCAGCACGCAGATTCTCTGAAAGAGGGAGACTTAGATCTTGCACAAATTTGGTTTGTCCAAGATTCTTGGGAGCGAGATAAACATATCGTGCACAAAGATACCTACGTTTGTTCCGGGATCGGCACAGAAGAATATCAACCCACCTTTACCTATCACGGGTTTCGTTATGTGAAGGTTAGCGGAATCACAGAGAAGCAGGCGACAACCGAACTGTTGACCTATCTCGTATATCACACGGAACTGAATACACGAGGAGATTTCAGTTGCTCTGACTCGGTCGCAACTACGCTTCAAGAAATGACAAGGCGCAGTATCGTTTCTAATTTTCATCATTTTCCTACCGATTGCCCACAGCGCGAGAAAAACGGATGGACTGCGGATGCGGCGCTTTCCTGTGAAGCGGCGCTGATCAACTTTGATCCCGAACGCAACTACCGTGAATGGATGCGGAACATTTGTAAGGCACAGCGCAAGGACGGAGCACTGCCCGGCATTATCCCAACGGCAGGCTGGGGCTTCCATTGGGGGAATGGTCCTGCGTGGGATTGCGTTCTGGCATATATTCCCTATTATACCTATATATATCGCGGAGAAACGGAGATGATCACCGATTCAACACAATCCTTTCTTGCGTATCTGCGCTATTTAAGAACACGTTGTGACGGAAAGGGACTCCTGAGTATCGGGCTTGGTGATTGGTGCCATGTTGGCGGAATCCAGCCTAAGGCGCCACTTATTCTGACCGATTCCGTTATGGCTATGGATATTGCAACGAAAATGGCTGAAATGTTTGATGCAATAGAAATGCACCAACCGGCAGACTTTGCCCGTAACGAGGCGGCAAACTACAAAAAAGCGATTCGGGCAAACCTGATCAATTTTGATACCATGTCTGCCTTGGGGGACTGCCAAAGCAGTCAGGCTATGTGTCTGTATTACGGCGTATTTTGTGAGTCAGAACAAAATGCCGCATTTAACAAGCTGTTAGAGATGATTCACGCTATGGAGGACCATCTTGACGTCGGCGTGTTGGGCGGTAGAGTCTTATTTCATGTTCTCAGCGAATTCGGTCACAGCGACCTTGCTTTTAAGATGATTACACGTGATGACTATCCATCCTATGGAAACTGGTTAAAGCGAGGGGCGACGACCCTTTGGGAGAATTTTTTGCCTGACACCGTTTCATCAATGAACCATCATTTCTGGGGCGATATCAGTGCATGGTTTATCAAGCGCATCGTCGGAATTCAGCTGAATCCCGAAAAGAATAATGTGAATACGTTGAAGATCAAACCGTCTTTTACCAATGCCTTGAATTATGCATCGGCTTATCATGATGCCCCATCAGGCAGAATAACTGTGTCTTGGAAGCGAGAAAATCAATGTATTATTCTCAACGTGGAAATTCCCAAGGACTGTTGTGCAAGAGCAGAGCTTGAACCACGTTTTTGTTTTGAAGATGGACAACGTTCAAAATCAGTTGTCAGCGGCACCTATAAAATTGTGCGAACCTAAAACGATATCTTTTTCGGTGCCACAAGCCAACAATACGAACCGATTTAAGCTTCGGCGCAAGAAATCCGGTAACCTGGGCGGTTACTGGATTTTTTTATCCCATTTTTTAAAGTGAAACCGGGTAGATATCCTAAGCCCAAAACGACCTTTGAGGAGGACTTGAACTAAATTCGATATTTGCTATAATGCTTTTGCTGCTTATAACGGTTTGAGACCATTCGTTTCTAAAATAATAAATAAGGCGGTAAATGATAGTACAATATCACTTGATTGGTATTGCGTTATTTTCTGTTTTATGATATAATACCAAATGCGACACAGTTTAATATTACTCTGAACAGGCATACTATTGGTAAAAATGTATGCCTTGATATCATTTCCTGTTTGGAGTGAACTGTGTCGCAACAGATCAGGCTGCGTTTTTTGGTGCGTGGCTTCGGTCACGCACTTTTTTATTAGGAGGTTAAAAAATGGTATTGGAACTCAAAAACATAGAAAAATCCTTTGGTGAGAAAAAAGTCCTCACCGGAGTTTCATTCAAAGCTGAGGGTGGCAAAGCCTTCGGCCTGCTCGGCAGAAACGGTGCCGGCAAGACCACGTCTATCCGTATTTTAATGGATGTGTTTCCCGCAAACGGCGGTGAAGTGCTGATCGACGGTCAGCCCATCGATTACAACAAAATTGGTATCGGCTATCTTCCCGAAGAAAGAGGCCTTTACCCCAAAAAGATTATCATCGATCAACTTACATATTTCGCAGAGTTGAAAGGAATGGGCCGTAAGGCAGCTGTGCAATCCATCGACTATTGGCTCGGCCGTCTTGGTATGACAGAGT
>JAFTKF010000114.1 GCA_017453405.1 Clostridia bacterium | reverse complement strand
TGCCCCCTTTGCCGCATCCACCCGAAGCAGGCGGCAGGAATCCAGCGCCATCTTACTCTCCTTGTCGCGAAGAGAAGCGATCACCGGCGAGGCTGTATTTTTCTCGGCGGCAAAGCTGAAGCCGTTATTGCCGAGAGATGCCTGCGAAGGGCTCTTGATCTTGGCATTGGCAACCGTAATGCCGTAATCTTCCAAAAAGGCGGTCAGCTTGTCAAGGCGGTAGTAGTCACCGTCGGCAAAGAACATCACGTTACCGCCACGGGATACGAAGTCCGAAAGCCGCGCGATCTCCCCTTCGGTCAGGTCGACACGGGGTGCAAAGATCACGGCAACCGATGCTTCCCGAATGCTCTTATCAAAATCCTTTTCGGAAAGATTGAGCTTATGAACGGTGTAGCCACAGTTCAAAAACAGATCGGACAAAACCGAAGCATTGCCGAAATCTCCGTCATCGGCAATCGTTAAATTGCCGTGTCCTGTCAGGAAATAGGCATCGGGACTCTGACGGCAGATGCCCATAATACGGCCGGTCAGAAGGAAATCGCCGAGAAACGCCGAGGTCGTTTCGGAATACATATCGTTGACCGTAAACGTGCTCACGCGGTAATCCGCTTGCTTTTCGCCGGTAATGCCGATAATGTAATTTCCGTCCTCGCCGATCTCATAGGTATCGTTCCTCAGGATCATTGTACCGAGGGTAAATGTGCCGTCCTTGTAGCGTTTGTCAAATTCATCAAGATATTTCTCGCCGTAAATGGCGGCGATCTTCAGAATATCCTTGTTGAGATCGTCGACAAATTCGACCGAAATAAAATCATAGCGATTTTCAAGCTCGGTGGTAAGACCGAGAATATAATTGCCGTAGTCCGAGCTTGCCATCGTGTTTTTGTCCGCAAGATAGTAAAGCGTCAGTCGGTTATTTTCGCCGTCAATGGTATCGAGCAGAGAGAGCGACTCCTCAGAAAAACGGAAAAGACCCGCGGAGGAGATATCGGCATACCAACCGAAATGATCGGAAAACATCGAAAGAAGAACATTGAAAATCACCACCAGCGCCAGAACAATGGCAACCAGAACGATGGCGGCTGTTCCGTACTGAAAGGATTTTTTACGCAAAAAATTCATCGGTGTTCCTCCTTTAGTTATGACGGCGGCGCTTGATCGTCACCGTGATACCCACAGCGATCACGCCTGCGGGAACGACGGCGGCAAGGATCACAAACCAGACGGCAGTCATCGTACTGTCGATCGCAAGAGACGAGGTCGACTCGACCTTGATAATATCGATATCGTAAGGAAGCACGTTTTTGCCGAACAGATAGATCGCGGTAAAGAGCGTGTCGCGATTCGAGAAGGAGGCGTTTTCGATCGCTTCCTCCGAAGCAAAGTCGGTTGTGCCGCAGGCAAGGGCGTAGCTTGAAATGGTCTCACCCAATTCATACATCCAGCTTGCGTGCGTTAATGTCATCACGGCAGAGGGCGAGGAATCGGAAAGAGTCAGGTAGGAAGCCATATAGGCATCCACATGTTCCTTGACATACCCTTCGGCATATGCCTTGCACTTATCGGCGATCTCGGTATCCGTAAGACCTTCCTTTCGGTAGTCCTCAAGATAGCTGTCATAATGGTTTTGGTACGCCGTATCGTAATAGGTCTCGGTATACAGCGGCAGGATCTCGTTGTACTTCGCGTCGTAATATTTGCCTACGTACTCTTCATACAGATCGGCATCAAATACGCGATAGCCACCGTTTTTATACGCAATTGCCGACTTGGCAGGCGTCAGGAATGCCGCACCCAGCTTGTATGCGGTGACCCCCTCCATCACCATCGTCGATTCGTCGTTGATGCTCCACTTGGTGTTCATCGCTACCGTTCGGCTCTTGCCGAAAAAGGCGCGGGGCAATGTCTCCAGTGTCAGAAGCGAAGAGGTAAGTGCCGAGCCGGGACTGGAGGTGTTGGTCTCATACTGTGCATAGTAGTTGTAGCCGTCATCGGTCACAGCACCCGATTCGGTGGGATTTTTGGTATCGACCGTCAGAACGGTATCTTCAAAGCGAATACCCCAATAGTCTGCAAGATACTCATCGAGATTCGGCATTGCCTCGGTTTCGGGATCCATAAAGACCATCAGATTGTGATTCTTTCGGTTGAGATATTTCCGAAGGCGCGTGATCTCGTTCACATCGCCGTCAAGGTCGGTCTTGAAATCGGTGTCAGGGCCGTAAATGACCGCCACCCCTGCTCTGCCGTACAAGGCATCATCCTTGTCCACGGGGAAATCGCGTTCGGTCAGATTGATCTTTTCGATCACAAAGCCGGCATCGCGGAAGAGCTTCATCAGCGCATCTGCCTTGCCGAAATCCTCACTGTCGCCCGGCGTGCCGACATCCTCGCCGTGTCCTTCAATGAAATACGCCACGGGATTCTCGCCCGAAAGCGAAAGCACCGTTGAGGTGAATTTGTCATCGCCGCGGAAATACAGCGTATCGGTCGAGAAGGTGAAAAACTCGTCGCGCTGCATTGTGCGATAGGTGGTCAGACCGTTGACACGGTTTGCCATAATAATATGCAAAGGACCGAGTGCCACACCGATACTCATCGCAAAATTTTCACGGATATAGTCGGCATCGTCCGAGGCATCCAGAAGATCCACCTTGATATAAGGGAACTCCTTTTCATACAGCTTGGCAAGGTTATAGATATAGCTCATACCCCACGTGCTGTTGTTTTCGCCCTTTGTGTGACCCGAAAGCTCATAGTTTTCAAGCTCGTCGGGGTCGGCGAGAAAATAGATCGTGATTTCGTTTTCCTCTTCATCGATCGCCGAAAGCAGTTCTCTCGAATAGTCGGAGATCGTCACAAGCTCACTGGGGGTGGTATCGATCACCCACAGGAACTTATTCGACAAAAACGAAAACAGAATGTTAAACAGGATGACGGCGGCAAGAACACCGGCGGTGATCGCAACCGAAATCACCCCATGCTTCATACGTTTGTTTTCCATCGTTATCTGTGTACCCTTCCTCGCTCACGGGATCAAGCCCAACGGCGCTTTTCGTAAATTCTGACCGTGACGAACAAAAATGAGAAGCAAAGCGAGATAAAATACACGATTGCCGAGATGTCGAAGCGGCCGACCGCAAGAAGCGTGAATCTGTCAAGCACCGAGATCCAGCTGAGGACGGTGCGCAGAAAATAGGATTCGATCGAGGAATTGAAGATCGAGATCATCACGAAAACAAGAATGATCATCATCGTGCCGAGTGCGGCAACCAGCTGATTTTCGGTCAGCGCGGATACCATCACACCGATCGCAATAAACGCGGCGGCGATCAGAACAAGTCCGAGCAGACTGCCGAGGATCGTTTTGAGATCGGGATTACCCGAAGCAAAATAGAAAAAGGGAATCAAGTTTAACAGCGATACCGAAAAACCGATCAGAAACATCGAAAATGCGGCAAAAAACTTCGCGCACACCATCGAGGTGATCGAAATCGGCGCCGAAATGAGCAATGTCTCGGTGCGCTGTCTTTTTTCGTCCGCAAACAGCTTCATGGTCAGAAGCGGCAGAACAACGAAAAAGCTGATCAGCATATAGGTGAAATACATCGTAATATCACTGGCATTGCCCTGTGTCAGCGTGGTCAGGGAAAAGATCACACCCGAAACCGCCAGAAAGATCGCAAGAAAAATATAACCGATGGGAGATGTGAAATAGGAGCGCATCTCTCTTTTATAGATAGCAAGCATTATTTGTCACCCTTCTTTCCTTTTTTCTTCTTACCGCCCTGACCGTTTTCGTCAACCACGGAAATAAAGATCTCCTCAAGATTCAGACCAACCGCTTCCATACCGATGATCGGCCACGCACGGGAGGCGCACAGATTGAAAATGCCCTTACGCATATCAAGACCTGCCTCGCTTTCCACGAGGAATGCCGTGCTCTGCATTTCCCTCTCGCCGATGACCTCGCAGTACTTAATGCCCGAAAGCCCCTTGATGGCGTTCTGCACCTCTTTCTGCGGACCGCAGACCTTCAGTTGGATCTGGCGCGAGCCGGCAACCACCTTTTCGATATCCTCGGTCTTTTCATCGGCAACGATCTTGCCGCGGTTGATGATCACGATTCGGTCGCAAACCATCTGTACCTCGGGCAGAATATGGGTGGAAAGAATGACTGTGTGATCCTTACCGAGATCACGGATCAGCGTACGGATCTCAATGATCTGCTTGGGGTCAAGACCAACCGTCGGCTCGTCGAAGATAATGACCTTCGGATTGCCGATCAGCGCCTGCGCAATGCCGACTCTCTGACGGTAGCCCTTGGAAAGATTGCGGATAATGCGGTTTGCCACGTGTGTCAGCTTGACTCTGTCGCAGATCTCGTTGATGTGCGCGGCGCGGTCAAGCGTGCAGTTCTTGAGGTCATAAACAAAATTCAGATACTCTCTCACCGTCATTTCGAGATACAGCGGCGGAAATTCGGGCAGATACCCGATCTGTTTTTTTGCTTCCAGAGGCTCGTCGAAGATGTCGACACCGTTGATGGTCACACTGCCCGATGTCATCGAAAGACAACCGGTGAGAATGCTCATCGTTGTGGTCTTACCGGCACCGTTCGGGCCGAGAAAACCGACGATCTCGCCATCCTGAATCGAAAAGCTGATGTCATTGACGGCGGCAAAATCGCCGTAGCGTTTGACAAGATTTTTGATCTCTATCATAATAAGAGTTTCCTTTCCTTGGGAGTTTTGACAGTCCCATTCTGATATCCTATCGCAACTGCGTTATTATTTTCAAAACATACGGTGTTTTTTCTGTGAAAAACACACTAAGTGCCAATCTTTTGCATTCTGACATCCTTGCCGACAAAGCCCAGCACAAGATATTCGCCCAGAAGACGGGATGCCACACGGTCGGTATAGCGCTCACGAAGCTCCCTGACCGTCAGATTGGTATTGATGATCGTCGCCTTTCCCGAAACCATACGGGTGTTGACCAGACGGTAAAGAAAATTCACGTGTAAGGGGCTGGGATTTTCCGTACCGAGATCGTCTAAGATCAGAAGATCGGCATCCTCCGCCTCTTCGATATGAATGTCACTGTCTCTGCCGAATTTCTGCGCTTCCAGCGAGAGAAACAGCGTAGGCGCGGAGGCATACACGACATCATAGCCCTTGTCGATCACCTCAACGGCGATCGAGGTCGAAAGATGCGTTTTGCCAAGACCCGTCTTGCCGAGGAACAAAAGACTTTCCGAGGCTGGGGTAAAGGATGCGGCATACCGCTTGGCGATCTCGAGATTCGCCTGCATCGTCAGGCGGTCATCGCCCTGATAATAATCAAGCGAAAAGGTATCAAAGCGTTGCGTACGGGCAAGGGGCGCAAGCCCTGCGCTCTCCAACGAAAGCAGTGACAAGGCACGCTTCATACACGCACACATTGCCGTTCCCACATAGCCCGTATCCTTACAGTCCTCGCACTCATAGTGTACATCGGTATAGTCGGCAGAATAGCCGTAAAAGCGAAGGGTCGCCGCACGCGCTTCCTGAAGCTCCTCGTTTTCCGCACGGATGGCGGCAACGCGCTCGGTAATGCCCTCAGCGCCCGCCGTGATGGCGTTCACCAGCTTCATACCCGTTTCGGCAAGCGCGGAATCGATCTCGCAAAGCTCGGGGATCGTGCGGTGAAGCTCGGCAAGGCGCGCTCTGGCAATCCCCAACGCGCGTGCGCGCTTCTCGGTATACGCTTGCTTGACTGTCCGTAAATTGTCTTTTCTGTAAGCCATCCATAGTCTCCTTCCGAGCGTCGGTGTCGGATTTATGTCGTGCTTTGATTGTCGGCAAGCTTCTTGGTGCGTTTCATTGCCGCATCAAAAAAGTCATCGATATCAAAGCTTCCTTCGCTCGCTTCGTTCTTTTTATCCTGATGATAGGCATTCAGTGCCTCTTCGATCTCAGCCTTTGTCTGATATCCTGCCTCGTGCCAATTGACGAGGATCTTATTCATATAGGGGAAGGAAAATCCCGCGGTATTGTTTACGGTGATCTCGTAAGCAAGCGTGAGGATGTCCTCCGAAAATTCATACGCGCTCCAAGCGTCAACAAAACGCCCTTCCCTTGCCGACAACGCTCTGCCGCCAAGTCCACCGAGACGGCGAATGAGGCTTTCCACCGAATGCGCCTTTTCCTTTGCGGCAATATATGCCTCAACCTCAGCGTACTGCGAAATGCCGTCATTGACAAGTCCCTGCGCGATTTTCACCACATAATTCACCGAGCACTTACCGATGCTCTGCGCATAGCCGAAAAGCAGAAGGATCGCGCCGTGGTCAAGGCGAAGCACATCTGCCATACCGATCACAAGATTGATCTCGTGAATGCCGAACATCTTGCCCGCGATCGCCTGACACTCCTCGATCAGGGTGGAAAGCGCGGGGGTCTCGTTCATCAGGCGCTCAAGCTCACTGCCGGTATAGGTCGGCATCGCATCCGAGGAAACGACGGTTACCGATTCCCCGTTGTCCGAGGTTTTTTTCGTCACCTTGACACGCGATTGGCTCTTTTTTGGGGGGACTTCTTGATCATCCCTTGTCAGAAGTCCCGCATTTTGCCAGAAGGAAAGAGAGGCTTCCACCTCCTTCTCGGTCACGGCAAAGCTTTTGGCAAATGCCTTGGGATCAAACGCCGCGCGAAGGGAGGCATCGGCGGCAAGATGTAAAAACAGCTTCAGCGTCAGGGGATCTGCCTTGTCAAGATACTCAAGAAAGCTCTCGGGCAGAGAAAAAACCCCGTTTCCGTACTGTAAAGAAAGATGTATCATATCCGATTCACCTGCATCAGGTATCGCTTTCGAGCGCCTTCTGTCTGATGTCAAAGCAAAGCTGCATCAGAGAATCACCCATATACACGTTCATCACACTGACATTTTTCATTTTGGGAATCTCCACGTTGGTGAAATTCCAAATGCCGCGAATGCCCGCGCTTTCCAGCCGTTTTGCCATTGCCTGCGCCTGCGTGGAGGTCAGGGTCAGAACCGCCACATCCACACGGTGCTCGGCAAGATAGCTTTCCAGCTGATCGATATCGTAAATACATCTGCCCGAGATCTCTTTGCCGATCAACTCGGGACTTTTGTCAAAGAGTGCCACAAGATTGATCCCGCGGCTTAAAAAGATATTGCTTTGCGCCATCGCGCGTCCGAGATTGCCGACGCCGATGATCACCGCCGTCAGCTTATCGTTGACACCGAGGATCTCGGAGATCTGCGCAAACAGATATTTGACATTGTATCCATACCCTTGCTGACCGAAGCAACCGAAGTAATTGAGATCCTGACGGATCTGCGAGGCAGTCAATGCCATCATTTTGGCAAGCTTGCCCGAGCTGATCCGATAGATCCCCGCATCGAGAAGTTCTTTGAGATAACGGTAGTAGCGCGGCAGACGGGTCTTTACCTGACGGGATACGGCAGGGCTCTGGGGAATGGCTTGATTTTTTTCATTTGTAGGATAACTCATACTGTAGTGCCTTCCTTTCAAGAGGGACAGGGAACTGACCGCAAGAACTCGTTTTACAGTCCCTTGAGGGTTTCGGAAACGTAATCGGCAAATTCACGGCAGGTCGCACCGGTGTCTCTGCCCGTGATCGTAAGACGCTTGTCTTCAAACATACAGATATCAAGCGCTCTTTCCAACTTCGATGCTTCCTCGTTATAACCGATGTGATTGAGCAGCATCACGCCTGCGCGAAGCATCGAGCAGGGATCGGCATACTTGGCTCTTCCTTCCTTGACCATACGGGGAGCAGAGCCGTGGATGGCTTCGAACATCGCATAGCGCTTGCCGATATTGGCGCTTCCCGCCGTACCGACACCGCCTTGGAATTCTGCCGCCTCGTCGGTAATGATGTCACCGTAGAGATTGGGAAGAATGAAGACCTTGAAATCGCGACGGCGCTTTTCGTCCACAAGCTTTGCGGTCATAATATCAATGAACCATTCATCGGTCGTGATTTCGGGGTAGTCCTTGCCGACTTCCAGGCAAAGATTCAAAAACTTACCGTCAGTCGTCTTGATGACATTTGCCTTCGTAACGATCGAGACTCTTTCCTTTTTGTTGGCTCTCGCATATTCGTATGCCAGCTTGGCAATACGGTTCGTGCCTTCGGTGGTGGTAACACAGAAGTCAATGGCAAGATCGTCGGTCACATTCGAGCCGAGACTGCCCACCGCGTAGCTGCCCTCGGTATTTTCTCTGAAGAAGGTCCAGTCAATGCCCTTGTCGGGAACACGGACGGGGCGCACATTGGCAAACAGGTCAAGCTCCTTACGCATTGCCACGTTGGCGCTTTCGATATTGGGAAGACCGTCGCCCTGCTTGGGGGTGGTGGTAGGACCCTTCAGGATCACATCGCAAGCCTTCAGCTCGGCAAGCACATCATCGGGGATCGCCTTCATCTGCGCGACACGGTTTTCGATGGTCAGACCCTCGATCGTTCTGAATTCGATTCTGCCCTTCTTGACCTCATCGGCAAGCAGGTACTCGAGAACGCGTGCGGTCTCTGCGGTAATGGTGGGGCCGATGCCGTCGCCGCCGCAAACGCCGATGACGATCTTCTCCATTTTGCTATAGTCAACCGCTTCTCCTGCGGCGTTAATGCGTTCCACACGGGCAAGCTGTCCTTCGAGAAGCTCGCGGTAATGGGCAACGGCTTGATTGATCTGTTCGGTATAGGTGTTCATCTGTATTTCCTCCGTAATGTTTTACTTTTTTTGATATCGTAGATGGATGAAGTATTTGTGACATTTGCCCTTGTCAAGAGGGGGGATTTTTTTCCTTTGTGCAAAACTACAACAGGGTGTTTCCGACGAAAACAAATGTGGAAAACTTTTCTTTTCCACATGGGTTTTCCACATTTTCCACAGGGTTTTCCACCGTGACAGCGTCGAAAAGCCCCGATTTATGCGGTGCCTTGCACCAAAAGGCTTAGTTTTCCACATCCCCTATGTGGAAAGTGTGGAAAAGTCCACAGTTTTGCACATTTATGAACATTGCCAAAAACTGCTCGGAAAAACGTGTCAAACGGTGGGTTTGTATGCAAAAAACGAACAAATTTTTTGTCGCTTTGACCAAAGATTTCTCTGCCTTTCCTGCCGCGGCAAGGTAGCTCTCAAACGCCGCCTTGGGAGCGAACGGTCGGCTTGGCATTCAGGGAGGTATCCGCAAGATTGCCCGCAAGGTACTCAAAATATCCCTGCGCCGCGATCATCGCGCCGTTGTCGCCGCAATAGGCACGCGAGGGCATACACAGGCGAATGCCACGCTTGTTACAAAAGCCGCTGAGCGCCGCTCTCAGGTGAGAGTTCGCCGCAACGCCCCCTGCCACCACAAGCGTTTGAAAGCCAAAGCGGCTGTGTGCCTTTTCAAGATTGGTCAGAACGGCACGAACCACCGCTTCGGTAAAGGAGGCGGCAAGATCGGGAACCGAGATCGGCTCGTTTTTCTGTCGCTTGGTATGGATGTAATTGATGACCGCCGTCTTCAGACCGCTGAAGGAAAAGTCAAGACTGTCCTGCATAGCGGCTTGCGGAAAACGAATGGCGTCTTTATTGCCAAGCGCCGCCTGACGGTCCATCTCTGCCCCGCCGGGATACGGCATCCCGAGAACGCGTGCCACCTTGTCAAAGGCTTCGCCAATGGCATCGTCCCGCGTTCTGCCCACCGTCACGAATTTCGTGGGGGAATTGACATCGATCAGCGAGGTATGTCCTCCCGATGCCACCATTGCAAAAAACGGGGGCTTCAGGTCGGGATATTCATAATATGTCGCGGCAATATGACCGCGGATGTGATTGACCCCGATCAGGGGCTTGCGGTTAGCAAACGCAAACGCCTTGGCGTAGTTGACCGCAACGAGAAGCGCACCGATCAGTCCGGGCTCGCTCGTCACGGCAACAGCGTCGATCTCCTTCACCGTGACCCCCGCCTCCTCGAAGGCGGCATACGTCAGGTTCGCAATCGCCTCAATATGGGCTCTGCCCGCAATTTCGGGAACGACCCCGCCATACAGCGCGTGAATGGCGATCTGGGTTGCCGTCTGATTGCTGAGAACCTGCTTTTTTTCCCCCTCAAACGAACAGATCGCAACCGAAGTTTCGTCGCAGGAGGATTCAAATGCTAATATCAACATAGTAAACTGTCCTTATCCGTCAAGATGCGCCATCATCACAATGGCATCCTCGGTGGGAAAATGATAATACGCCTTTCGCCTTCCCACAGAACGAAAGCCTTTTTTTTCATACAGCCCTCTGGCAGGGCTGTTGTGCTCGCGCACCTCCAGAAAAACATCCTCAACCGCACGGCTTCTCAGATGAAGAAAGGAATTGTCAAGAAGCCTTTCTCCATACCCCAAACGGCGCGCGGCAGGGGCGACAGCAAGATTCAGAAGCTCTGCCTCGGGCGCGATAACGCAAAAGAGCGCATATCCCAAAAGTACATCGGCATCATACAGCGCCGTCAGCGTGATCACGGGATTCTTCAGCGCCTCGTCAAAGGATTGCGCCCGCCACGGGTCGGAAAAGCTTGCCTGTTCGATCGCTGTAAGGGACGCGAGCAACGCCTCTTGGTCAAAGCCCGCACGGTGCGGATCGATCACAAACCGTACCGACATCAGGATGCCTCGCGCGCGGTGGTGTCAGGTGTCTCCTCGGGCATATGGAAGGAATCAAACCATTCACTGTCCATAGCAATCGACGAGCGGTTGACATCGGAATACAGATAAAAGTCTCCGTTATCGCATTCCACAAGATATAAAATGTACGCGAGATAGTCGTATTTTGCCGAGGTCAACTGTACGCGATAGGTCTTCTGCGGAAGTCCCTCTCCGATGTAGCGCTTACCCTTCAGATATTCGTTGACAAAATCCGTAGCATCGGGCGCGTTTTTGTTGGTCAGCGAGGAGAAATAGACGACGATCCCGTCATCGTCACTGTCAAAATTGCCGAACCGCACGGTGTCGGCGGCAAAGGTCTTCAAGGCTTCCGCTTCGTCAAGCGTGGGAAGCACGACCATATTGCCGTAATAAAGATTGCCCTCGGCATCGGTCAGATAGTTTTCGCTGTCCATTTCGGATAAGATGCCGTAGCTGTTATAAAAGCCAACCTTGTACACCTGAAAATCATCGGTCTTGCCGTAGCGATTGCCCAGCGGAAACAGCGTCTCATAGGTATCGGGGGCTTTGATAAAGGTTCTGCCATCGTATTCACGGGTCAGAACCCCGTCGGCATAGCTGAACCGGACAATGTCCGCCCGTGCCGCCAAGAGGGCGATCAGAACGATCAAGCCCACAAATACGGCAAGCACAGCACCCCCGCCCAGCCAATATTTCAGCGTCAGGCGTTCGTGCGGATCGCGCCGCTTTCCCGAGGCTTGTTTTTTCTTTTTCTTTGTTGTCTTTGCCATAACCCTTTTCCTTTGATCAATACCCGAATTTACCGCTCAGGCTGTCGTCGACCGTAACCCAGTCCTCTACCCTTGCCACACGGTATCCGCCGTCCGCAAGACGGAAAACCACCGTATCAATACCCGAATTGATGATCATTCGCTTGCACATCATACAGCTGTCCATACTGGGCTCGATCTCGCCCGTCACGGCATTCATTCCCGAAAGATACATCGTCGCCCCGATCATTTCTTCGCGCGATGCCGAAATGATGGCGTTGGCTTCGGCGTGTAGCGCACGGCAAAGCTCATAGCGCTCTCCGCGTGGGATCTGCATCGATTCACGGGTACAAAAGCCAAGCCCCGTGCAATTTTTTCTGCCGCGCGGCGCACCGTTATAGCCGGTTGCCACGATCGCGTCATTCTTCACGATGATCGCACCGTATTTTCTGCGAAGACAGGTCGCACGCTTGGCGACCGTTTCGGCAATATCGAGATAATAATCAGGCTTTGAAACGCGTTCCATATACCGTTACTGATTTCCCGAACGGGAAATTCCTTTCTTTTGGACGAAATGCTTTTCCGAATTTCGCATTCGGGCACACTTCCTTAATTTTATATTATATATCATTATAGGGGATAAAATCAAGAGCAATTGCGAAATGTTAATTATTTTGTTACACCTTTCCCGTCAAAGGGGGGTGTATACGCCGCATTTTGCGAGGAAAATGCCTGAAAATACCCAAGAAATCCCATTTTCTCTGCACAGGATGCCACCGATTCGTATTCAAAATGTGTCAGACGGCGTCCCGGCTCTTTTGCCACGCCGTTCGGTGTAAACTGACTCATTAAGGAAAGACGGATCTCTTCGATCAGCAAAATCTCGGACAGTGTCTTCAGCACTGCCAGTGAATTCTTCCGAAAACCGGGCAGAACCAGATGCCGGATCAAAACACCCTTTTCCATCATACCCGCACTGTCAAAACGGCAAGCACCCACCGCGCGATACATCGCGCCAAGTGCCGCAGCAGCAACATCGGCATAATCGGGAACACCCGACAGCCTTTGTCCGAGCGCGTTGTCCGCATACTTGAAATCCACAAGATATACATCGACGATCCCATCAAGCAGCCTCAGCATTTCCTCACTTTCATAGCCCGAGCAATTATAGACAATCGGCAAAGCGAGCGCATCCTTTTCACGACGTAAGATCGGTACGATCGCCTCAAGATGCTGATCCGCCGTCACAAGATTAAGATTGTGCGCCCCCTGTGCCTTCAGCTCGTAAAGAATCTCGCAAAAGCGCTCGGGGGATATGTCGACCCCTTGGCTTCTATGTGAGATATCATAGTTCTGACAGTACGCACAGCGCAAGGTACAGCCCGAGAAAAAAACAGCGCCCGAGCCGCGCGTACCCGAAATGCAGGGTTCTTCCCACATATGCAGTGCCGCGCGCGCCAAGCGGATCTCTGCCCCCGCGCCGCACGCACCCCGCGCCGCACTGCGGTCTGCCCCACACCGTCTGGGACACAGCCGACAAGCCTTCATCTTTGCCACCTCTTTTTCAAATCTTCATTAAAATATATACGACCGAAATCCTATGCTTCTTGCCTGTAGCATAGCACAAAAGCGCAGCCTTGTCAATCAGAGGATATCATAACCGTCAAAAAAAGCACTTGCTTCCACAAGTGCTTTTTCGTATGGGGTGAGTAAAGAGATTCGAACCCTCGACCTTCAGGGCCACAACCTGACGCTCTAACCAGCTGAGCTATACCCACCATATGAACTGCTCCAGCACCAACACGCTTGGAGAGCAGATTGGCGCATCCAGGGGGATTCGAACCTCCGACCTACCGCTTAGAAGGCGGTTGCTCTATCCTGCTGAGCTATGGATGCATAACAGAAATGGAGCGGGTGATGGGAATCGAACCCACGCGACCAGCTTGGAAGGCTGGAGTTCTACCATTGAACTACACCCGCATTTTTTGACTGCCTTGATATCATATCACAATGTTTCCCGTTTGTCAAGCCCTAATTTTAAATTTTTTCGTTTTTTTCTTGCCGGCTCGTCACGCGCCTTTTCTGTGTGAATTTTATGTGAAAGAATTCTTCAAAAACAATTGATTTTTCGAAAATAATATGGTATACTTCCTTTGACTGGCCGTTTTTGTAAAAAAACGCAATTCACACAACCAAAGGAGGCGTATACGGTGGAAAAAAGACCCTTGGCTGACCTGATGCGCCCGACGGATTTTTCCGATATCGCAGGGCAAAAGCATCTCTTCGGCAAAAACGGCGTGATTACCAATATGGTGTCGCGCGGCTATCTCACCAATATGATCTTCTTCGGGCCTCCCGGCACGGGTAAGACCACAGCCGCGGGGATCATTGCCGAAAAGAGCGGTATGCAGATCCACCGCCTCAACGCCACCACGGCATCCCTTGCCGATGTGAAGGCAGTCATCGCCGAGTCAAAAAGCCTGTTCAACACGAACGGCACACTGCTCTATCTCGACGAGATCCAGTATTTCAACAAAAAACAGCAGCAGTCCCTTCTCGAATTCATTGAAAGCGGTCAGATCACACTGATCGCTTCCACGACCGAGAATCCCTATATGTATGTCTATAACGCGATCCTCTCACGCTCGGCGGTTTTCGAATTCAAGCCGATCGCGCCAGAGGAAATGCTGACACGCATCACGCTGGCGCTCTCCCATCTCAACGAGCGCGAAGGCAGTGCCAAAACGGCAAGCCGCGAGGTGCTTCTCACGGTCGCCTCCGCCGCCTGCGGCGATCTCAGACGGGCAATGAATCTTCTTGAGAACTGCTTTTACGCCTGTGATGACGAGATCACCGAGGACGTTCTCAAGGATTTTGCCAATAAGACCGTCGGTAATTTCGATAAGGACGGCACGATGCACTACGATCTGATCTCCGCTTTGCAGAAATCGGTCAGAGGCTCTGACCCCGATGCCGCCGTTTTCTATCTTGCCAAGCTTCTCGAGGGAGGCGACCTTCTCGGCGCTTGCCGCCGCATCACACAGATGGCAAACGAAGATATCGGTCTTGCCTATCCGATGGCAGCAGTCATCACCGATGCCTGCGTGAATTCGGCACTGCGCCTCGGTATGCCAGAAGCCACAGCCCCTTTGTCGAACTGCATCATTATGCTTGCCACCGCCCCCAAATCCAATAGCGCAATGGAAGCCTACTTCGCCGCCAAAGCCGCAGTAGATGCCGGAAAAGGGCAAGCGATCCCCTCGCATCTCAGACAGACTGAGCTGTTCTCGGGATATCAATATCCCCACAATTTCCCGAACCACTGGGTCAATCAGCAGTACCTGCCCGATGATCTCAAAAACGAGACCTTCTATCACTTCGGTGAAAACAAGACCGAGCAGGCTGCGCGGGAATATTGGCGCAAGATCAAAAATAAATAACCGATATCCAAATCTATAAAGGAAGGTATTCACCTATGAACACGACCGAGCAAACCCCTGTCGCTTTGCCCGTCGCCCCCACCAAAGAAGAAAAAAAGCTCGCAAAACAGGAAGCCAAGCGCCTGAAGAAAAAGAAGAAAAAAGAAGGCAGACGGATCAAAACCATGGATCCGATGAATGTCTTTATGCCCTTCATTATGAAAAAGCGCAACGATGCCTGCAATATGTTCGCCGATGAATTTGATGTTTCGGCGGCTGAGGATTACATCTACCAAAAGCGCCGCGAGGGACTCAAGGGCTTCGGAATGATGCACCTCTTTGTCGCGGCATATGTCAGAACCGTTGCCGAATATCCCGGGCTGAACCGCTTCATCCGCGGTCAGCGCATTATGGCACGTAACAACATCGAGATCATGCTGACCATCAAGCGCGAAATGAAGCTTGATCAGGGCGAGACCTGCGTGAAATTCATGCCCGAAGCGCACTACACCGCCACCGATGTCTTTCGTGAAATGGAAAAGGTGATCGGCGATGCCCTTGCCGAAACCGGCTCGGACTTTGATAAGACCGCCGCATTTTTTGCCAAAACGCCCCGTTTCTTGCTGCGTTTTGCCGTTCACCTTCTGCACTTTTTTGACTATTACGGCTGTCTGCCCCGTTTTCTTACTAAACTCAGTCCCTTCCACGGCTCGCTGTTTCTGACCTCTATGGGCTCGCTGGGCATTCCGCCGATCTATCATCATATTTATAATTTCGGTAATGTTCCGCTCTTTTTGTCTATCGGCAAGGTCGAAAAGAAAAATGAGCTTCAGCTTGACGGCAGTGTCAGACAGCGCCGTTATATCCCCCTGAAGGTCGTATGTGACGAGCGTATCTGCGACGGTCACCATTACGCCACCGCCTTCAAGGCGATCCGTTATTATTTCACCCATCCCGAGCTTCTCGACGCCCCGCCTGCCGAGGTGAAGGAAGATATTCGCTGATTCGGTAATACCCTTCGCGGTTTACATACTATTTGTCATCTTTTGAGAACGTTTACGATATAGAAAGGATTTTTAGCTATGAACTATCTCAGAGAACGAATTGGTGAAGTGCTGAACGCCCTGCGCGGACGTATCGTCACTGACACCGAAAAAATCACAGGCATCGAGCTGTATGAATGCGATTACAAAAACGGTGCCAACACCCCGCCTGCCGATGCAGAATGGAAGCCCTTTGAATGGGGCTCGACCTTCGGCGGCACCCACGAATGGCACGGCTGGTTCCGTGCAACCGTCAAAGTGCCCGAAAGAATGCAGGGCAAACACATCGAGCTGAAGAACTGGGTATCCCGCGCGTGGCCTCAGGTTTTGACCTACATCAACGGCAAGACCATTCAGGGCGGCGACAACAACCATCAGGACTTCCCGCTTGAACCCGGAACGAGTGAATTTGAGCTTCTGACCTATATGTATGTCGGCTACAATTCCGATGTTTCGGAATACCGTCCCGAGCTCCGTGTGATCGATACCGATACCAAGAAGCTCTATTGGGATATGCGCGTTCCCTTCGATGTTATGAACTATACCAAGAAGGAAACCTATGACTATTGCCGTATCCGTACCGCGCTGAATGAAGCTGTCAACCTGCTTGACCTCCGTACCCGCGGCACTGATGAATATAAAGCAAGCGTACTTGCCGCAACCAAGTATCTGGAAGAGCATTTCTATAACGAGGTCTGCGGTCCTCAGGAAGCCAATGTCGTTTGTATCGGTCATACCCATATCGACGTTGCTTGGCTCTGGCCCCTCCGTCAGACAAGAGAAAAGGCACAGCGTTCCTTCTCCACCGTTGTCAATATGATGAAGGAATTCCCCGAATACAAGTTTATGTCCAGCCAGCCCCAGCTTTACAAGTTCGTCAAGGAAGACGATCCCGAGCTGTATGAAGAGATCAAAAAGCTCGTCGCAGAAGGCAGATGGGAAGTTGAAGGCGCAATGTGGCTGGAAGCTGACTGTAACCTCACCTCGGGCGAATCGCTCGTCCGTCAGGTGCTCTTCGGCAAGCGCTTCATTAAGGAAGAATTCGGCAAGGATTCGAAGGTGCTCTGGCTGCCCGACGTATTCGGCTACTCCGCTGCCCTTCCCCAGATTTTGAGAAAAGCAGGCGTTACCCGCTTTGTCACCTCGAAGATCTCCTGGAACGAAACCAATATGCTCCCCTGCGATGTCTTCAAATGGTACGGCATCGACGGCTCGGATATCTTCTCTTACTTCCTGACCGCACAGGACTTCACGGGCAAAGACCCGACCAACGGCACGACCTACAACGCCAACATCACCCCGAAGCAGATCCGCGGTACATGGGAACGCTTCCAGCAGAAGGACATTGCTAACGAAACCATTTCGACCTTCGGTCACGGTGACGGCGGCGGCGGACCGACCAGAGAAATGCTCGAAACCGGTATCCGTCTGGAAAAGGGTGTTCCCGGTTGTCCCACCGTTTCCTTTGAATTCGCGGGCGACTTCCTCGACAGACTGGAAAACAAGACCGGCGACAGCCGCTTCCTTCCCAAGTGGGTGGGCGAGCTCTATCTTGAATATCACAGAGGTACATACACCTCGATCGCAAAGAATAAGCTGAAGAACAGAAGATCGGAATTCCTGTATCAGAATGCCGAATTGATCTCCTCGATCGGCAAGGCATACCTCGGCGGCTGCTATCCGCAGAACGTCTTGAACGACGGTTGGGAAAAAATCCTGCTTCTCCAGTTCCACGATATCATCCCCGGCTCTTCCATCAAGGAAGTTTACGATGACTCCGACCTCATCTATGCAGAGCTGATGACCAAAGGTGCTGAGATCGTTGACACGGGCATCAAGGCAATTGCCGAAAACGTATCGGCAGAAGGCACGCTCGTCTTCAACCCCAACGCCTTTGAAGCAAGCGGCACGGTCGAAACTCCCGACGGCGATACGGCATATGTCGAAAACATTCCCGCTAAGGGCTGGAAGGTCGTTCCCACGCTTTCCACCGCATCCGGCGTGATTGCTTGCCTTGAATGCAGAAAGCTTGAAAACGACTATGTCACCGTCACCTTTGACGAAAACTATGAGATCACATCGATCTTTGATAGGAAGGCTTCCCGCGAGATCGTTCCCGCAGGTGAAAAGGCAAATGCCCTTGTCGCATACGAGGACATTCCGAGAGCGTGGGATGCTTGGGAAATCACCAACTACTACACCGAAAAGAACTGGGCTGTCAACAACGTCGTATCGGTTGAAGCTTGGCAGAAGGGCGCGAAGAAGGGCTTCAAGATCGCAAGAAGCTTCCAGGAAAGCACCATTGAACAGATCATCTCGCTGAGTGATTATGATACCATGGTCACCTTCGAATCGACGGTGGATTGGAAGAACGATCATATTCTCCTTCGCACACACTTCCCCACCACCTTCAACACCACCAAGGCTACCTACGAAATTCAGTACGGTAACGTGGAAAGACCCACGCACCAGAACACCAGCTGGGAGCAGGCGAAGTTCGAGGTCTGTGCACACAAGTGGGCAGATATTTCGGAACACGGCTACGGTCTCTCGCTTCTCAACGACTGCAAGTACGGTCACAGCGCACTCGGCTCGACCATCTCGCTGTCGCTGATCAAGTCGGCAACCAACCCCAACCCCGCTGCCGATAAGGAAGTACATCACTTCACCTACGCGATCTATCCTCACGCAGGCGACTATCGCGAGGCAGGCACCGTACAGAAGGCATACCTCCTCAACAACCCGATGACTGCCGTCAAGACCGAAGGCAAGGGCACACTTCCCGCATCCTTCTCGATGGTTTCGTCGAATAAGGCAAACATCTTTACCGATGTTGTCAAGAAGGCTGAGGATTCCGATGCTACCGTTGTCCGTCTCTATGACGCGTACAATATGACATCGACCCCCACGCTCACCTTCGGCTTCCCCGTATCGAAGGTTGAGGTCTGCGACCTGCTTGAAAATGTGATTGATACCGTACCCTGCGAAAACAACGCGGTCACGCTCACCGTAAAACCCTTTGAGATCGTCACCCTGAAGCTTTCGTAACATCACTACCCAAAGAGGGAATTCTTTTAAGAGAAGAATTCCCTCTTTTTTCAAATTCGGACAAAGCCCATTTTCCACCGATCTCCCCTTGACAAAGTGAACACTTTGCGGTATGATAGAGAAAAATACCGCTTATGATGGATGTAAGGAGACACCGTATGTCAGAATTTCTCGATTCGTTAAAACAAATTTCCCCCCTGCTCGTCTGCCTCTTGGTTATGTGCGCCAAGATCATTGAGATCACCATTCAATCCCTCAAAACCTGTATGATGGTCAAAGGTCAACGGCTCAAGGCAGCAGGTCTTGGCTTTATAGAATGCACCATCTGGGGTCTTGTCATTTCCACCCTGATCAGCACCCTTGGTGACAATCTTCTGCTTCTTGTGTTCTACTGTGTCGGCTACGCCACGGGTCTTTTCCTCGGCTCGACCATTGAAAACAAGATCGCCCTCGGCACATCCAACCTTGAACTGATCGCCGACTACGAAAGCACCGAAAAGATTTGTGCCTATCTTCTTGAAAACGACCGTGGCTTCACCGTATTTGAAGGTCACGGCTCAAAGAATAAGATGAATATGATCTTCATCGTTCTGCCCCGCAAGGAAACGCCCAAAGCACTGAAGGAGATCCGCGCTTGCTGTGACAACAAGGTCTTTGTTGTTGCCTCTGAGGTTTCCAAATACGCAGGCGGCTACGGAATGGTAAAATAAGCACACAAAAAACACGCCCTTGACAAGCCGTCAAAGGCGTGTTTTGATTTATGCCCGATATCCCCACACAACGGGATAATTCTTGCGATTCCAGTTGTTCTCCCAGCCTGCGGGCTTGCTTGGGGCTTCGCAGTACACCGTAATGGCATCACAGCAGGAAAAGACATACGCCCCCAGTTGGGTAACGCTTCGGGGAATCACCGCGCGTCTGAGCTGTGAACATTTAAAAAACGCCGATTCGCCGATGGAAGAAGTACCGTCCGAAAAGACAACTTCTGTCAGCGCCGTACAGCACTTGAAGGCGTTTTTCCCGATCCGCGCGGTGGCGTGGGGGAAGAGTAACCGTAATAGGCTCGTACAGTGCGAAAACGCTTCCTCTCCGATCTGTTCTCCGCCCAGCCATGTGATCTCTTGCAGTGCGCCGCATTCGCTGAACGCAAAGGGCTCGATCCGCCGAAGCCCTTCGGGCAGTGTAAGTGTTGCAAGACTGCCGCAGGCGCGAAACGCGCCACGTTCAATGCGCACAAGACTTTTGGGAAGATCGATGCGCTTCAGATGTTGACAGCCGGAAAACGCGGAAGCGCCAATGTCCGTCACACCCTCCGGCAGTGTCACCGCAGTCAGTGCCGCACAGCCCTTAAACGCCATCGTCCCGATCTTTGTCACGCCTTGCGGAATCACGACCGTACCCCCACTGCCCCGATATTTGACGAGAACGCCGTCCGGAATGTCAAAGTCCTCCATACAAATTGCCGCTTTTTCTTCCGCGTGGGCGGATTGTGTATCCGTTTCCTTGGCTTCGTCGCGGCATACCGACAAGATCTTCGCACGGGAAAGCTCGTTGACAAATGAGGCAAGATCACGGTGACGCTGATAAAAGATCGCCTGCGAAAGACCCAGCCGCATCCGCATTCCGCCCTTCAACTCCATATCGTCAAGATAGAGGCAAAGCGTCGGCTTATGAAGATCGATCGCGTAGTTGATCTCCTGTCGGCAGTTCACCGATGCCACCGAGTCGGGAGAGAGAAACGCCGCGAACACCGCCGCGTTTTCCAGATGCTCGGCAATATATTCGGGCCATTCCGTGCCCGCCTCAATGCCTGCATCATACCACATACGAAAGCCGAGATCTGCCAGAGCATCGAGAATCGCGAGAACACGGGAAGAATCCTTGTGAGCATAGCTGATAAAGAGATAAGGCTTTGTGCCTTCATAGGGGATCATACGGTATTCCTCCTCGGTCAATATAGCTACAGTATACTATAAACCCCGTTTTTTGTCAAGCAGAGAAACCGCAGCACATTGTTCCTTCCCTGAAATTTCACAAAAAAAATCGCTCTTTCCTCTTGACAAACGGCTGAAACTGTGTATAATAACAAGTGTTATATAACACATGTTATAGGAGGTAATCGTGCCACCCAGAAAAAAGATCACCAGGGAAGACATTCTCTCGTCCGCTCTTCTTTTGATTCGCGAGAAGGGGGCTGACGCCCTGAATGCACGCGAGCTTGCCAAGACACTCGGCACATCCACACAGCCGATCTTTTCGCAGTTTGCTTCTATGAAGGAGGTGCAGAACGCCGCTGTGTCCGCCGCGTGGGAGCACTATCTTGCCTATCGCCGTGAGGATATGACAAGCGGCAGATATTCGCCCTATAAAGCAAGCGGTATGAGCTATATCCGCTTTGCCGGCGAGGAAAAGGAGCTGTTCAAGCTGCTCTTTATGCGCGACCGCCGTGAGGAAACATACACGGCAAACGAAGCGGACGATATGGCAACGCTGGTTGCCGATATGATGGCATATCCGCTCGACACCGCACGCCGCTTTCATTTCGCGATGTGGATCTTCGTCCACGGAATCGCCACGATGATCGCGACCGATTACCTGACACTTTCCGAAGAAACGGTATCCGCTCTGATCACGGATACCTTCAGGGGCTTAAAACGACAATACGATACGGAGGAACCGATATGAATGACAGCATTCGGATTGAACATCTTTATAAAAGCTTCAAAGGACGAAAGAATCACACCGTCAAAGCGGTAGACGATCTCTCGTTCGTTGTGAAAAAGGGCGAGCTCTTTGCTTTTCTCGGCGTCAATGGCGCGGGCAAGTCCACCACGATCTCCATTCTGTGCGGCACACTGCAAAAGGATAGCGGCAGTGTCATTGTCGAGGGAGATAACATCGACAAGACACGCCGTTACGTGGAAAAGCTCGGTGTGGTCTTTCAGAATTCGGTGCTGGACGGGGCGCTTTCGGTAGAGGATAATCTTCGCTACCGCGCCGCACTGTACGGCATTGAGGGCGAAGCTTTCAAGACGCGCCTTGCGGAGCTTTCCGAGCTTTTGTCCTTTGGCGATATTCTTGACCGCACGGTCTCTAAGCTTTCGGGCGGACAAAAGCGCCGCATTGACATTGCCCGTGCTCTCTTACACCGCCCCGAGATCCTGATTCTCGACGAGCCCACCACGGGACTTGACCCGCAGACCCGAAAGCTTCTCTGGGATGTTGTCAGAGATCTGCGCGAGCGCGACAATCTGACCGTTTTTCTCACCACCCATTATATGGAAGAAGCGGCAGATGCCGATTATGTGGTGATCCTTGACAGCGGCAGGATCGCCGCAAAGGGCACGCCGCTTGAACTCAAAACCCAATACGCCCGCGATGCGATCACGCTCTATCACGTAAACGAAGCCGAAATCGCCGCCTTGGGACTGCCCTATACCCCTCTCAGAGACGGCTATCGCATTGAGATCGCCGCTACTGCCGATGCTACCGCTCTGATCACCAAACATCCCCACCTCTTTGTCGATTACGAGATCGTCAAAGGAAAAATGGACGATGTGTTCCTGAATGTTACCGGAAAGACCCTGAAAGGAGATGACAGCAAATGACATTTCTTTCCCTGACAAAACGAAACTGCAAAATGTTCTTCAAGGACAAAGGCATCTTTTTCACCTCGCTGATCACACCCCTGATCCTGCTTGTTCTCTACGCCACCTTCCTTGCCAATGTCTACCGCGACTCCTTCACCTCCGTAATGCCCGAAGGGATCGCGCTGGAGGAATCGCTCGTAAACGGACTTGTCGGAGGACAGCTTCTTTCCTCCCTGCTTGCCGTATGCACCGTGACCGTCGCGTTTTGCGCCAATATGCTGATGGTTGCCGATAAGGTTTCAGGAGCGGCAAACGACTTTCTCGTTACCCCCGTCAAACGCTCGGTGCTTGCCCTCAGCTATTACGTGGCAACCGCCATTTCCACCTTGATCATCTGCTTTGTTGCGCTCGGCGCGGGGCTGATCTATCTTTCCTCGGTCGGATGGTATCTTTCCTTCGGCGATGTCCTTGCCCTGATCCTTGATGTCTTCCTTCTGTCGATGTTCGGCACTGCCCTTTCCAGTGTCATCAATTATTTTCTGACCTCACAGGGGCAGATCTCTGCCGTCGGCTCGATCGTTTCGGCAGGCTACGGCTTTATCTGCGGCGCGTATATGCCGATCTCCTCCTTCTCCGAAGGACTTCAGAAGGTCATATCCTTTTTGCCCGGCACTTATGGCACATCGCTTTTGCGCAACCACGCGATCGGCGGCGTATTCCGTGAAATGGAAGCTATCGGACTGCCCGAGATCGTCATCGACAGCCTTCGGGACTCGATCGACTGTAATCTGTATTTCTTTGATCACAAGGTAGCCACCCCCGTTATGTACCTGATCCTCGCCGCCGCTCTCTTCGTTACCCTCTCCGCCTATATTCTTCTTCACATCTTCGCCAAAAAGAAAAAAGGATGATGTTTTCCGAAATGGGCTATCGCACCCTGCGATAGCCCATTTCGTTTTGCAATATTGACAAAGATATCAAGCAATATTGAAAATAATACCCAAACCCTCTTGACAAATCGGGCGTTTGGGTGTATTATTGTATTAGTGAAGTAGTACAGCTTGGAGGTGAAAAGTTTGGAATGGATACTGGATAAAGGGCGTGCCATCTGTCCGCAGATCTGCGAGCAGGTCTGCAAACGGATCGTCACGGGTGAATTCAAGCCGGGCGAAAAATTGCTCTCGGTACGGGTAGTCGCCGTGAAAGCAGGGGTCAACCCCAACACGGTGCAAAAATCCTTCGATATCTTGGAGCAAAAAGGCATTTTGTTTTCCCAGCGCGGGCTGGGTTGGTTTGTCTCGGAAAATATTGCCTTGGCAAAAAGCGAGCTTGCCACCATCACACGAACCATCACACAAGACTATTTCAGCAAAATGAAAACGCTTGGAATGTCGCCTGACGAAGTCAAGCAGTATGTTTTGCAGTGGAACGAATCATAAAGAAAGGATGAGCTACAATGGCAGAATATCTTCTCTACGCAGAAAATCTTGTCAAGCGCTACGGTCCTAAGGTTGCCTTGAACGGTGCGCATCTGCGTCTTTCGGGCGGCAAGATTATCGGACTTCTCGGTCCGAACGGCTCGGGCAAAACCACCTTGATCAAGATTTTGAACGGGCTTCTGACCGAAGACTCGGGCATCGTTCTGATCGACGGCAAGCGCCCGGGCGTTGAAACCAAAAAGATCGTCGCCTATCTTCCCGATAATACCTATCTCAACACCTATATGACGGTTCGGCAGATCGTCGAATATTTCAAAGACTTTTATGCCGACTTCCGCGAGGAGCTTGCTTACGAAATGCTCTCGCGCCTCGGTATCGAGCCGGAATTAAAGCTGAAAACCCTTTCCAAGGGCAATAAGGAAAAAGTCTGTCTTATTCTGACAATGAGCCGCAACGCCAAGCTTTACGTGCTGGACGAACCGATCGCGGGCGTTGACCCCGCGGCACGTGACTACGTGATCGAAACCATTATCAACAACCACAACCCCGATTCCACCGTTCTGATCTCCACCCACCTGATCAGCGATATTGAGCAAGTGCTGGACGAGGTCGTTTTCCTGAAGGACGGCATCACCGTGCTTCACAAATCGGTCGACGAGATCCGTGAGGAACACGGCAAGAGCGTTGACGAGCTTTTCAGGGAGGTGTTCCGATGGTAAAAAAGCTGTTTAAATATGAATTCAGGTCCTATCTGCGCACACTGATCCCCGTCAATCTGATCCTTCTCGCAATTGCTCTGATGGGCAGGATCGTGCAGTTTTTCGAAAGCGATTCGATTGCGTACGGCCTTGTTTTCGGCTCTTCGGTCTTTATGCTGTGCGCCGCCATCATTGTCGCCTATCTTCTCACCGTCATTATGGTTGTGGTGCGGTTTTACAAAAATCTCTTCACATCAGAGGGCTATCTCAGCTTCACCCTGCCCGTCACCCCTGTACAGCACATTCTCACCAAGCTTTTGACCGCCGTTCTCTTTCAGGTCATCACCACCGCCGCCGTTTTCCTTTCTCTGATGATTATGACCTCGGGGGAATTGCTCGTGGAGATCTTCAAAGCGGCAGGCTATCTCTTCGCCGACCTCTTTTCTGAAGTGATGGGTTGGCATCTCGTTCTCTTCATTCCCGAATATCTTCTCGCTTTGGTAATCGGCGTGGCATATCAGTTCTTGCTCTACTATGCCTGCATTTCGCTCGGTCAACGGGCAAATAAAAACCGCGTTCTGATGGCAGTCGTTTGCTATTTTGCGTATTATATGATCGTTCAGGTGCTCTCGACCGTTCTGATGGTTCTTCTGACCGTCATTGAACTCGACTTTTCCTTCCTCGAAACCTTCTTTGAGTCACTGGGTCTCGGCGCCCTTCATATCCTTATCTGGTTCTATCTGATCGCCTCTGCAGGACTTTGCACTTTGTGGTTCTTCATCACCCACAAAACGATCAAGACCAGACTGAATCTCGAATAAGAAAGGGGTATCACGATGAAACAAAAAATCCGCACGATCCTTGTCCTTCTTTTGATTCCCTTCCTTCTCGTTGCCTTCACGGCTTGTGAAACGCTTGACGATTTGCGCAACACGCAGGGATTCTGGGAAGAAGACGGCAGTATCTCCCTGCACGGCACGCGCTACCTGAAGCTGCCGCCCTGCGAGGAAATCGCCATAGATGCCGAAACAGACACCTTTTATATCACCGAACCCGATGTACCGGTTCTCTTATCGAGTATGTACGGAGACTATTTCAGTCGCAGTGAAGATGCACGCTTCTTAAGAGGTAACGGCGAGTTCTATTGCCACAGTGATCACTATGAAGAAATCAAAACCCGCATCGAAAACGGTGTGGAAATGGATCATTTCTGCTATACCGAATATCGCTTTATTGACGGTATCACCCGTCAGGTAACCACTGTCTTATCAAGACCCGCTATACAGCTTTTGAACGACACCGTAAAAAACAGCACCCCGATGGCATTACCCGAGGGCGCAACGATGAGCTTCGACCAAACGGTCCACATCTACCGTTCCAGTGAGGATGCGCTCTTCAGAACGTATGCCTTCAAGCTCTGCCGCTCGTCTGAAAGCTACTATATCACCGTGACCGAAACGATCAGCGGTGAAGAAACCTACTACCCCATCGCCGAAGACGGCGTCTCCCTGATCAAAGAGATCTTCTATTCGTAATCGCGCAAAATACCCCGACAGATCGTCAAAAATCTGTCGGGGTATACTTTTGAAAAGGGATTTCTGCACCGCATCACAGCCAAACACTTGGCAAGAAAAGGATCAACTCAACAGTGCTCTGTCGCTGGCAAATTCTTCGCCGCTTGTCTGCGAGAACTTCTTGACGAGTCCTTCGACCGTAAGATGCTTCTTCTCTTCTCCCGCAATGTCGAAGATGATCCGTCCCTCGTGCATCATAATCAGGCGGTTGCCGTAAGCGATCGCATCCTTCATATTATGCGTGACCATCATCGCCGTCAGCTCGTTTTCTCTGATCAGCTTTTCGGTGATTTCCAGAACCTTTGCGGCAGTCTTCGGGTCAAGCGCCGCCGTATGTTCATCAAGAAGCAGGATCTTCGGCTTCTTGATCGACGCCATCAAAAGCGTCAGTGCCTGTCGCTGACCGCCCGAAAGCAGTCCGACCTTAGCCGTCATTCTGTCTTCAAGACCAAGGTCAAGAATTTTCAGAAGCTCTCGGAACTCATCCTTTTCCCTGCGCGAAATTCCCCACTTCAAGGTGCGGCGTTCTCCGCGGCGGGAGGCAATTGCCAAGTTTTCCTGAATTTCCATCGTCGCGGCAGTGCCGTTCATCGGATCCTGAAACACCCGACCCAAATATTTCGCACGCTTATATTCACAAAGCTTGTTGACATTCTCGCCGTCAATCACAATATCGCCCGCATCGATCGGCCAAACGCCTGCCACCGCATTCAGCGTGGTGGACTTACCCGCGCCGTTGCCGCCGATAATCGTGACAAAATCACCGGGATTCAGGTGGAGATTCACGCCGCAAAGTGCCTTTTTTTCGTTGATCGTACCGGCATTAAAGGTCTTTCTGACATTTTCGAGTTTAAGCATTCTCGGTCTCCTCCTTCTTTGCCTTCTTCTCTGCCGCTTTTTGCGCTTTTTTCTCGGCGTGAGCGGCACCCGAGAAATACTGCTTCTTCCAATACGGGATCGCCAAGAAGATCGCAACGACCACCGCCGAGAGAAGCTTCAGATAATTGGACTCAAGTCCCATATAGATCACCGTCGAATACACGATGAAATACACAATACCGCCCAACAAAACCGTTGTCAGCTTCAAGGCGAAATTGGTCTTGGCAAACCAACCGAAAAGCGCTTCCCCGATGATGACAGCCGCAAGACCGATCACGATCGCGCCCTTCCCCATATTGATGTCCGCATTGCCCTGATACTGCGCCAAAAGCGCACCCGACAAGGCAACAATACCGTTCGACAGCATCAGACCAATGATCTTGGCAAGACCGGTATTGATTCCCTGCGCACGGCTCATGGTGAGATTCGCACCCGTCGCACGGAGCGCCGAGCCGTATTCCGTACCGAAAAACCAATACAACACACCAACGATCACCAAAATAAAGAGTGCCAGCACCAGAAGAGAGCGGTTCATTTCAAGCATACTGACAAGCGTATCAAAATTACGCGAGGAAAGCGGAAGATTGGCGGCACTCGCCTTATCCAGCGCAAGACCCATAATCTTCAAATTGACCGACCACAAGATCAGCTGTGTCAGAATTCCCGCAAGGATCGCGGGGATTCCCATAAAGGTGTGAAAAAGACCTGTCAGAAGACCTGCCAGAAGTCCCGAAACAAACGCAACGATCATCGAAACCGCCAGCGAATATCCCATTGTCATCATTGCGGCGCACACAGCAGCACCCGTACAGATACTGCCATCGACCGACAGATCGGCAATATCCAGTATTTTATACGTGATGTACACACCGATCGCCATAATACCCCATATCATACCCTGCGCAACCGCACCGGGCAGTGAGGCGAAATAATTCATAATCGTTCCCATAACACTGCACCCCAAAAGGCGTCCTTTCTTTTTGCAAGCATTCAAAATGCATACGGATCATTCAGGAGAAAAAGCATAGTAGGAGGTGACTCGGTGAGCCACCTCCAATTTTTATCAGTCAAGCGCGACAAAGCCCTTGTCTTCAAGTGCCTTGGTATCAATACCCAGATCCTCGCAGATCGCCTTATTATACTTCTTGGTTTCCTGAGGCGCATATGCGATTGCCAGCTTGGAAATATCTTCATCGCCCTTAAGGATCGCCGCTGCCATTTCACCGGTCTTGTAGCCCAGATCATAGTAGCTGATCGAAAGGGTAGCAACGCCGCAACCCGAGCAAATGCCCGCTTCGCCGGCAATGATCGGCTTTTTATTCTCGCCCATCGCACCGTAAATGGTTTCTGCGCAGGAAGCAGCCGTATTATCGGTAGGAATATAGATCACATCGCACTCACTTGCCGCCTTCTGTGTAACAGCGGTAACGTCATTGGAGTCGGAGAATTCATAGTTCGTGCAGGTGATATTCTTCGCGGTGAGGTATTCGGTAACCTTCTTGACCTGATAATCGGAGTTCGCTTCCGAAGAGCAGTAAAGCATACCAACCTTTTTGGTTTCAGGGAAAAGGTCAAGGATCATCTGCGCCTGCTTTTCAAGGCTTGCAAGGTCAGATGTACCCTAAACATTGCCACCAACCGTACCGCTGAAGTTCTCGATGCCGAGTGCAACACCGTATTCGGTAACAGATGTGCCGAGAATCGGAATGGTGGAGGTAGCATTATATGCCGCCTGCAGTGCAGGCGTCGCATTTGCCATAATGAGATCGACCTTCTTGGTCACAAAGGAATTGGCAATGGTTGCGCAGGTATCGGTGGAATTTGCCGCGTTCTGCACATCGATCACCACATTTTCTTCACCAAGCTTGTCCTTCAGTGCCTGAACAAAGCCATCGGTTGCCGCATCCAGCGCGTCGTGAGTAACCAGCTGGATGACACCAACGGTATACACCGTATCTTCGCTGTCACCGCAGGATACAAGGCAGGTGAATGAGGCGAGCATGATCGCCGCCAAAAGAATGCTGAGAATACGTTTGAATTTCATAAATGTTTTTCTCCTGATTTTTAAAATTTATATTTCAACAGAATATAACGCTCTGCCAAATATCACAAATAATCAAAACCACCGGTTCAACCGGTGGTTTGCACAGCCCCTATAAGGGGCAAATACAGGCTTAACCCCTAAAAGGGGCACAGAAAGTTTGACATCGCATTACAATCACAGGCAGCCGCTCACGTGCGGCTGTCTTTTTTAT